>NZ_MOME01000072.1:0-12710 GCF_001983005.1 Protofrankia sp. BMG5.30
ATCCAGGAGTACCCGCCAGCGTCCGTCGCCGGGCTGATGGTCCGGTTTGGCCGCGCCGAGTTCCAGGGCCAGCTCTTCCATCGCATCGAGGTCGTCAGCGCGGAAATCCAGGTGGAACTGTTGTGGCACGTCCTGACCCGGCCACTGCGGAGCCCGGTATCCGTCAACCCTCTGGAATCCCAGATCACAGCCGGAGTCGTCCGTCAGAGCGACGAACTCGTCCGTACTGAAGAGTTCGCGCATCCCGGTCAGTGCACCGTAGAAGCCCGCCAGCGTCTGCGGGTCGGCACAGTCCAGAGTCACCCCTCGCAGTACAGCGCCTGGCACCATTCGCTCCTTCGCGTCCGCGCGTCTGTCTCCGTGACCGCCGCTGCACGCGATCACCGGCCACAGCCACACCGTACTCGCCACATCCACCGCTGAAGTAGCGGTTTACCCCTGCCTCAGAGCAACGGGTGGCTGTGACCGGCGCTTTCGATACACGCCCTAGATGTCGGGCCATTCCGCCAGCGCGTCCTGGACGCCATCGATGTCGAGTGGGCCGTGCTCCCGCTCGTACTCTTCGACGATCTCCCGTAGTTGCCGCGTGTGGACCCGGTGCGCGAGCCCTGGCAGCTGCATCAGAACATCCACGAGGCCCGGTGCGCGCGTCGGCCCGCGGRACGAGGTCTTCCGGGACGGAGCCACCATTCTTGATCACGCACTCGGTGCAGTGCGGCTCGGCGGCGGGGCCATCTGCCATACGACCATTGTTGTGGCCATACGACCATTGTTGCTACCGTGCGTGGCAATCACAGAACCCAGACGTGGTCAGGGGATGTTGGCCTTGTCGGCGGCGGCGTTGGCGAGCAGTTCCTCGGCGTGGCCGCGGGCGAGCGTGCTCTCCTCGACGCCGGCGAGCATCCGGGAGAGCTCGCGGACCCGACCGGTGTCGTCGAGGGTTGTCACCCCACTGCGGGTCACCGAGCCGTCGTCGGCCTTGTTGATCACCAGATGACGGTCGGCGAAGGCCGCCACCTGAGGCAGATGGGTGATGCAGATCACCTGGTGTGTGCGTGCCAGCCGGGCGAGGCGGCGCCCGACCTCGACCGCGGCCCGCCCACCGACACCGGAGTCGACCTCGTCGAAGACCATCGTCGTGGCGACGTCGCCAGCGGCGAGGACGACCTCGATGGCGAGCATCACCCTGGAGAGCTCACCCCCGGACGCTCCCTTGTGCACCGGGCGTGACGGCGCCCCGGGATGCGGTGTGAGCCGCAGCTCCACCTCGTCCACCCCGGTGGGGCCATAGGCGAGCACCTGCCCGGCCACGGGGAGGCCGGCCGGGTCGGAACGCTGCGTGACGACCGCCTCGACCTTGGCCCGCGGCATCGCCAGGCCGGTGAGCTCGGCCGCGACCGCCTCGGCGAACTTCTCCGCCGCGTCCCCGCGGGCGGCGCTGATCCGCCCGGCGAGCCCGGCGAGCTCGGTGACCAGCCGGTCGCGTTCGGACGCCCACACGCCGACCTGGTCCTCGTCGGAGTCGAGCTCGAGCAGGCGGCGCCCGGCCTGGTCAGCCCATTCCAGGACGCCGGACAGGTCGGTGCCGTGGGCGCGGGCAAGGGCCGACAGCGCCGCCCGGCGGTCCGCGGCGGCGGTGAGCCGGACCGGGTCGGAGTCGATCCCGGCGGCGTAGGAGGCGAGGTCCGCGGCGACGTCCGCGAGCAGCATCCCGGCCTCGTGCAGACGGTCGGCCAGCTCGGACAGGGCCGGGTCGAGGGACGCCTCCGCCGCGACCATGCGGTGGGCGGTCCCCACCAGGTCGGTGGCGCCTGGCACGCTGTCGCCGGTGGCGGGGTCGGACACCAGCACGGCGTGGGCGCCGCTGGCGGCCTGCGCCAGCGTCTCAGCATGCTCCAGCCGGCGCAGTTCGGCGTCGAGCGCGGCGTCCTCCCCGGGACGGGGGTCGACCTTCTCGATCTCGGCGAGCCCGGTCCGCAGCAGTTCGGCCTCGGCGGCACGCTCCCGGGCCCGACCGGTGATCTCGGCGAGCCGGGCGGAGACCGTGCGCAGCCGGGTGTAGGCGGTGGCGTAGACGGCCAGGGGCTGGGCGACGGCGTCGCCGGCGAACCGGTCGAGGGCGGCGCGCTGCTCCCCGGTGCGCAGCAGCCGCTGCTGGTCGGACTGGCCGTGGATGGCGATCAGCCCGTCGGTGACCTCGGCGAGGACGCTGGCGGGCACCGCCCGTCCGCCGACGTGCGCGCGGGAGCGGCCCTCGGCAGTCAGCGTCCGCCCGAGGAGAAGACCGTCCTCGTCGCACTCGCCACCGGCGTCGCGGACCCGTTCGACCACCGGGCCGTCCGGCGAGACGATCAGCCGTCCGTCGACGAAGGCCCGCGCCGCGCCGGGGCGCACCAGACCGGCGTCCGCGCGCCCGCCGGTGAGCAGCCCGAGCCCCTGGACGATCATGGTCTTGCCGGCTCCGGTCTCGCCGCTGACCACGGTCAGGCCGGGCGCCAGCTCGAGCACGGCGTCGTCGATGACCCCGAGCCCGCGGATGCGAACCTCCTCGARCACAAACGTGACTCTATGGGGTGCGGCGTCCACGCCGCCGGCCGGCCGGCCAACACACCGCCGGTGCGGGTGGCCACGCCGCGYCCACCGTGCTCACCGGCCGCTGTTCATCGGCCGCCGCGTCCCCGCCAGCCGGCCACCGGGAGATCGAACTTCGCGACCAGCCGGTCGGTGAAGGGGCGCGGGTGCACCACGGCGAGCCGCACCGAACGGCGTCCCCGCACGACCTCCACCCGGGAGAACGCCTCGACGTCCACCGACCGCCGGCCGTCGCAGGACAGCACGGCCGGCGTGGCGGGCAGCACCTCGATCGCGACCGACGACGTCGGGGCCAGCACCAGCGGACGCGCGAACAGGGCGTGGGCGCTGATCGGCGCGACCAGCAGGGCCTCGACGCCCGGCCACATCACCGGGCCGCCGACCGAGAACGCGTACGCCGTCGACCCGGTCGGGGTCGAACAGATCATGCCGTCGCAGCCCCACCGGGACAGCGGGCGGTTGTCGACCTCGACGACGCACTCGAGCATCCGGGCGCGGTCGACCTTCTCCAGCGACATCTCGTTGAGCGCCCAGCCCTCGTAGACCAGCTTGCCGCGGTGACGGACCGCCACGTCGACGGTCATCCGCTCCTCGACCTGGTAGTCCTTGCGGACAACATGATCGACAGTGGACTCCAGCGCGTCCGGCTCGGCTTCGGCGAGGAAACCGACATGGCCGAGATTGACGCCGAGCAGGGGCGCGTCGGCGGTGCGCGCGAACTCCGCCCCGCGCAGCAGGCTGCCGTCCCCGCCGAGCACGAGGACCAGTTCGACCCCGAACGCGGCGGCGTCATCGGGCGGGACCACGTTGTCGCAGCGCAGGTCGAGCAGTTCGGCCTCGTCCCGCAGAACCCGCGGGGCGACCCCGGCGGCGACGAACTGGTCCAGCACCCGCTGGGCGATCTCCCGGACGACCGAACGGCGCGGGTGGGTGACCACCAGGACTTCCCGGCTCACTGGGCTTTCCGGCTCATCGACGACCCTCGTCACGCTCGGTGGACGGCTCGGAATCGGAACCAGGATAGGCGGTGGAGACGGAATCGACGGTAGGGACAGAACCGGTGCCGGAGACAGGAGCAGCGTTGGAGGCAGGAGCGGTGTTGGGGGCAAGATCAGCGTCGGGGGCGGAAGCGGCGCGGCCGCCGGCCGGGCCGGCCGCGATCGCGGCGGCGATCGCCTCGGTCAGCCGCGGCGGCGGCATGGGCGGAGCGTTCCCGACGAGCCACAGCAGGTATTCCACGTTGCCCGCCGGTCCCGGCAGGGGACTTGCGACGACGCCACGCACACCCAGCGACAGTTCGGCCGCGGCCTGCGCGACATCCCGCACCGCGCGGGCGTGCAGGGCCACGTCGCGCACCACCCCGCCCGGCCCGAGGTCCGCGCGCCCGACCTCGAACTGCGGCTTGACCAGGACGACGAAGTCGGCCGCCGGTCGGGCGCAGGCCCGCAGCGCCGGCAGCACCAGCCGCAACGAGATGAACGACAGGTCGGCCACGACCATGTCGACCGGCCCACCGATCGCCTCGGCGGTGAGGAAACGGACGTTGGTGCGCTCGAGGACGGTGACCCTGGGGTCGGTGCGCAGCCGCCAGGCCAGCTGGCCGTACCCGACGTCGACCGCCACGACCTCGGCGGCGTCGTGGCGCAGCAGGACGTCGGTGAAACCACCGGTGGACGCTCCGGCGTCCAGGCAGCGCCGCCCGGCCACCCACAGCCGGCCCGCACCGCCGTCTCCGGCGGCCTGCTGGCCGGCGGCATTCCCACCGAAGGCGGACAGGGCCGCGAGCAGCTTGTGGGCACCCCGCGAGACGTAGCCGGGATCGTCACCGGCGACGATCACAATGGGTGTCATGTCGTCGACGACCGTGGCGGGTTTGGTCGCCGGCCGCCCGGCCACCCGGACCCGTCCCCCCACGATCGCCTCGCCGGCCTGCTCACGGGAGCGCACCAGGCCGCGCCGGACAAGCTCACGGTCCAACCGTGTCCGGCGAGCCACGACAGGACGCCTCGTCCCGGTCACGCCGGTGCCCGGCCGGGCGCACCGGGCGGCGGCCCCGGCCGGGGACCACCTGGACGAGGCCCGCCAGCCCCGGGCGGCTGCGGCCGGGGCGCATCTGGCCCGGGTGGCTGCGGGCGGGGCACGCCCGGGCCGGGTGGGCGCGGCCCGGGCCCCTGCTGGTGCGGTCCCGGCAGGCCGGGCGCCCGCGACGGGGGGACGGCGTCCCGGCCCCGCGGATCCGGTCCGCGGACCGGGCCGTCGCCGTCCGCCGGCCGCGGGGGGGCGGTGGCGAGCCCGTCCAGGTCTGCCAGCACGCCGTCCAGGAGCCGGTGGACCTCCTCGAAGACAGCGACGTGGGCCGACACCGGCAGCGTCGGCAGCCGCTCCACCTGCGCGCGCGCGGCCTGGACGTCGTCCGGGACGTCAACGGTCATACGGTGCCCTCTTCCGTGACAGTGGTGGCAGGGGTGTCGCCCCGCGGCACGCCGCTGTCGTCCCATCCAGCATGTCGGATCCCGTCCACGGTATTGACTGTTGCGGCCGGGTGCATCGCGACCGGGCCGCCCCGGCACAACGGGCGGCACAGCCGCCCGCCGGTCGGCGACGGAAGACAGCCGCTGCTATCTGTTGACGGATGACGGCGGGCAGGGCACGGTACGGACCTGACCGGAGAGAGGAATCAACCGGTATGGCGACCATGCAGCAGTGCGCGACGGCGTTGCGCACGCTGGCGGAGCGACTCAACGAACTCGCCGACGACCGCCTGCGTAGCCTCGCGCCCGACCGCACGATCGTGTGCAGGATTCCTGATCTCGGGGCAAGCTTCTGCACGGAACTGCGTGACGGCAGTGTCCTCGACATCATCATCATCGAAGGTGACGGTACGGCGGGACAGGTGACCGTCACGGTGAACAGCGACGACCTGATCGCCGTCACCGACGGTAGCCTGGATCTCACCTCAGCATGGACCAGCGGCCGGCTGAAGGTGGACGCCAGCATGTGGGACCTGCTGCGGATGCGTTCCCTGCTGTAGGCTGCCCCACGGATCATCCCGTAGGTCGCCGTCCGCAATGGATGATCACCATCTGCGGGCAGTTGTCATATACCCATGGTGCACACGAGACCACAGGCCGTGTATCCGCGGCTGACACCCGCGGTGGCCCGCCCGCCAGGCCACCACGCGATGCCGCCGGGAACGCTCCAGGGCGGGATCCCGTCAGGCATGACGATCGCGCCTCCGGCGGGATCGCTCCCTCTAGGCGAGATCGGCACAGCTGGGTGGACGGTCGCCGGCCAGTTCGCGCACGGGGTCGCCCGCGTMCGCCGCCGCCCACGCGGCCGCGCACGCCGCCCGCAGCGCGTCCAGGCCGTCGTCCGGTACACCACCGTCGTTGCGCGGTACACCGCCGTCCGGCGGGCCGCCCTTCCGTGCCCACGCGGCGTCCCTGGACGGGGTGTTACCCGGCAGGCTCTCCCCGCCCCCGGGGTTGTCACCGTCGGTGGCGCTCACGGCCTCCGGCCGGTCGGCGGGCCGTCCCGCCGGCCGTATCCTCCGCCAGGTCAGGGTCCCCGCCCGCACCCGGGCCGCCCACTGGCCGCAGAACGCCTCCACCCCGTCCGGTCCCGCCCCGTCCACCGGACCGGCGGTACAGCCGTCACCGGCAGTCGACGCCGACGCTGGCACTGACACCCGGGTGCCCGGATGGCGTACGAGCAGGCCCCGCAGATCGGCCGCGAGATAGGTCGGCCGGTACGGCGCCCTGGCGCGCAGGAGCTCGCCGCTGCCGGTCACCCCGGTGAGCACCAGCAGGGACGGCGTGCCCGAACGGACGGCGGAGGCGATGTCGGTGTCGAGCCGGTCACCGACGATCAGGGGCGAGCGGGCGCCGGCACGGTGGACCGACTCCTCGTGCAACGCCCGCTCCGGCTTGCCGGCCACCAGCGGGACCATCCCGGTCGCGGTCCGCAGCATCGCCACCAGCGAGCCGTTGCCGGGCAGCAGGCCGCGTTCGGTCGGTACCGAGGCGTCGGTGTTGCTCGCGACCCACAACGCTCCCGCCTGGATCGCGAGCGCGGCCTCGGCGAGCCGGGCGTAGTCGATGGCGGGGTCGAAGCCCTGCACCACCGCGGCTGGTTCCTCCGCCGCGGCCGTCACCGGCCGCAGGCCCATGTCCCGCACCGCCTCGCGCAGGCCCTCCCCGCCGGCGACCAGGACGGCCGCCCCGCGTGGCAGGCGTTCGGCGAGCAGCCGCGCCGCCGCCTGCGCGGAGGTGACCACGTCGGCCGGGGCCGCGGGCACCCCGAAGGAACGCAGCCGCTCGGCGACCCGGGCCGGCATCCGCAGCGCGTTGTTGGTGACGAACACCACCCGCATCCCGCGTCCACGGGCGGCGGCGATGGCCGGCGCCGCGTGGGGCACCGCCTCGGACCCGCGGTACACCACCCCGTCGAGGTCCATCAGGGCGGCGTCGTGGACGTCGACGAGCGGCGCCGGCGACGCCGACAGCGGCCCGCTCCCGCCCTGCCCACCCCGCTCGCCCTGCTCGCCTGGGTCGCCCGGGCTGGCCGGCTGAGCGGGCAGGCGCAGGCCGTGGGTCACGGCCGTCCCCGCACCGGCCGGTTGAGCGCGGCCCGCACACCCCGCAGCGCCTGCCCGTAGTGCCCGAGGTCCGGGCGCATCGCGACGGCGAGCGCCAGATGCTCCACCGCCGCGCGCAGGTCACCGGTGCGGCGGGCCGCCATGCCGAGCCCGAACTGGGCATAGTCGTCGGTCGGGTCGTGGGCGACGATCCAGGCGAAGCTCTCCCGGGCCGCGCCGTACTGGCCGGCGTCGAACTGGGCTCGGGCCAGCGCCTCCCGGACGCTGCGCGAACCCGGTTCGGCGGCCACGGCATGGGCGAGCAGTTGGACCGCGGCGTTGGCGTTGCCCCGGTCGAGCAGGGCGACACCCCGGGTGTACCAGTCGTAGACCTCGCCGCCAGGACTGCCATCAGGGCTGCCGCCATTCGGCTGGGCGGCACCAGCGGCACCCGCGGTACCGGCGCCGGAAGCCGTGGCAGCCAGGCCGGTGTCGGCCCCCTCCGCGCTGTTCGCGCCGTCACCGTCAGGAGCGGGGATGCCAGCAACCGGGGTGTCGGGCGTGGGGGTGTCGGGCGTGGGGGTGTCGGGGATGTGCCCCGGGCCCGCGGGCAGCCACTCGTCGCGGGGGCCACTCCCCTCGCCGGCAACCGGTCCGTCGTGCCCGCCGGACATCCGCGCCTCCCTCGTCGCCTGTACCTGGCTGCCCTGGTTTCCCAGGTTGCCCAGGTTTCCTGGTTGCCCGTTTTCCTGCGTTTCCCTGCCGTGCCGCGATCCGGTGACGTCCGCGCCCCGGTACCCGTCTGAACCTCCGGCGAACCTCCGATATGCCAGCGTCGGCGCCCGCGGCGGCCGGACGCCGGTGGCCCGAGGTCCAGCTCCCAGTGTCGCCGGAAACCGGTCCCCGCTCCCACCGATCGCGCTGATCGGTGGAGGTGCGTACCATTTTCAGCGTCCCCGCCGCCCGTCGTCCCGTCCACAGTGGCGGATGTTTCCTCGCTGCCAGTGGCGTCCATGAGGCACTTCCACAAGACAGAGACAACTTCCACGGGGTGGAGGCACTTCCACGGGGCGGATGTCGGCGGTGCCCGTCCGGTGTCGGCGGCGTCTGTGGCGGGCGGACCCATACGATCGCCGCATGGCTGCTCCCGTCCCCCCGGCACCACCCTCACCTGGCGGACTGGTCCTGGCGCCGTTCCGGGCCCTGCGGTATGCCGCGGACGACGGCGAGGAGCTGGCGTCGCGGACCGCACCGCCCTACGACGTGATCGACGCCGCCGGTGTCACCGCGCTGGAGGCACGGCATCCGCACAACGCCGTCCGGCTCATCCTCCCCCGCGACGACGAGCGCTCCCCGGGAAGCCGCTACCGGCGGGCCGCGGACACCCTGCGCGTGTGGACCGCCGACGCGGTCCTGCGCCGTGACGACCGCCCGGCGCTGTACGTGTACGAGCAGACCCAGGACGGGCACGTCCAGCGGGGCCTGGTCGGCGCGGTGGCACTGGCCGACCCGGACGCGGGGATCATCCTGCCGCACGAGAACACCATGACCGGGCCGGTCACCGACCGGCTGGCCCTGACCGTGGCCACCGGAGCGAACCTCGAGCCGATCTTCCTGCTGTACGAGGGCGGCGGGGCCGCCAGCCGGATCGTCGCCGAGACGGTGACGACCACACCGCTACTGACCACGACGACCGACGACGGCGTCTCCCACCGCATCTGGGCGCTGACCGACCAGGAGCGGCTCGCCGCCGTCGCCGACGATCTGTACGGGCGGCGGGCGGTGATCGCCGACGGCCATCACCGGTATGCCACCTACCGCCGCTACCAGGCCGACCGCCACGCGGCCGGGGACGGCACCGGCCCCTGGGACTTCGGCCTGGCCTTCCTGGTGGACGCCCGGGTGTCCGGCCCGCAGGTCCATGCGATCCACCGGGTCGTGCGCGGTCTGACCCTCACCGAGGCCGTCCGCCGCGCTGGGACGGCGTTCCGGGTGAAGCCGCTGGACACTGTGGGTGACCCCGCGGGCGGGTATCTGCTCAGCGAGCTGGCCAAGGCCGGCCAGGACGGCCACGCCTTCGTGATCACCGATGGCCGGGCGGCGTTCCTGCTGACACATCCGGACCCGGTGCTGCTCGCCGACGCACTGCCGGCGGACCGCTCCGCCGCCTTCCGCCAGCTCGACGTCACCGTCGCACATCTCGTACTGATTACAAAGGTCTGGGGGCTGGCGGACACCGAGGACGTGGTCGGCTACCAGCATGACGCGGTCACCGCGATCGCCGCGGCGGCATCGACAGCGACACCGGCGGTGCCCGCCCCTGGCGACGCCACGCCGGCATCGGTGGCCGACGGTGCCGCGGCGTCCGCGTCCAGCACGTCCACGGCCGGTGCCGGTGTGGCGGCGCCGGCCGCCGCGATCGCGCTGCTGTTGAACCCGACCCCGGCCGCGGACGTCGCCGCCGTGGCCGCGGCCGGCGAACGGATGCCGCGCAAGTCGACGCTGTTCACGCCCAAGCCGCGCAGCGGCCTGCTGATCCGCCCGCTGGACGAATAAGCCGGACGAACAGCCGCTGGTCGAGGGACGAAGCGGCCGGCGGCCGGCGGCCGGCGGCCGGGCGAACAACCCGGACCTGTCCGGGGCGCGCCTATGGCCTACACGGTCCCTGGGCTCTGATCGGGCTCCTGAGCGGGAAGAACGGCTTCGCCTTCCGGCAGCTGCGCGGCGTCCAGCTCCGCGGTATCCAGCTCCGCGGTATCCAGCTCCGCGGCACGGTCCGCCGCGTCGGTCTGCTCGGTGTCGTCGACGGTCGCCGCGGAGACGAACCAGCGTGCCGCGTCGGCGGGACGGCCCGCGGCCAGCAGCGCCTCCGCGTAGGCGTACCACAGCCTCGCGCTCCACGGCCGCACGCCGGCGGCGGCCGCCTCGTCCTGCAACAGCAGAACCGCGGCATCCGGCTCACCCAGATCACGCCGCGCGCCCGACAGGACGATCAGCAACTCGACCCGGGCCTCCTCGTCGAGTTCGGCCGCGCCCGGATCACGGGCGAGCAGCAGGGCACGCTCGGGACGCCCGAGCCCCCGCTCGGCATCGGCCATCACGGCAAGGTGCCGCGGGGACCCGTCGATGCGGCGTGCCGCGCGCAGTTCGGCGAGCGCCGTGGCGAACTCCCCCGCGTGGTAGGCGGCGAGCCCGACCGCCTCCCGGACGACGGCGATCCGGGACGCCAGTCCCGCGGCCGCGCGGGCGTGCGCGAGCGCGAGTACGGGGTCCTCCTCGAGGTACATGCCCGCGGCCACCAGATGCCGGGCCACCGGTTCGGCCAGGGACGCGCCGAGACCTCGCAGCTCCCGGGTGACCTCGAAGTCGAGGAGTTCGGCGCGGGCCTCGTCGGGAAGCTCCGGCGCCGACGGCCGGCTGGAACGCCCAGCCCCCCGGCCGGCGCCCGCGTCACCGTGCGGGGACGCCGGGGAACCCGCCGAGGCATGCGGACGGCGGTGGGCGGCACCGGTCGCACCACGACGGTCCGTCCCGGCCGCACCGCCAGCACGTCCCGGCCTGGACACCGATGGCCTGGGGCCGCCCCCGCGTCCCGCTGGAGCACCTGATGCCGACGAGGCGGTGCCCGATGTCCGCCGGTCCGGTCCCGGGGTTCTCTTCCCGGGGTGGTCCTGCCGGCCAGTGCCCTGCTCACCGGACCGGGTGTGGGCGGCGCCCGGCCGGTCGGTGCCCCGGGGGCGGGCGGAATCCCGCGGGCCTGCCGCGGCCTGTCCCGGCCCGGCCGTGCCGGAGTTCCGGGCGGCGACATCCCGAGCATCATGATCATAGCTGTGCTGGTCCCGCGCTCGGGTGTCCCTGAGCTCCCGGGATTCCCGCGTGGATGCGGTGCCAGGTCGCGACTCGGTGCTGGGCGCCCGCCATCCACCGCCGGGCCCGTCACGCCGGTCGGTCAGCGGCCGGTCGGCGCCGCCGGATGCGTGGGACGTCCGGCTGTCGTCGCGACGATCGGAGCTGGCCGACGAATAGGCCGACGGACGGGAAGTGCCCCGCGGCGGCGTCCGGCGCGAACTGTCAGCGGCCGGGCCACCAACGGTACGGCCACTGACGTCGTGGCCGCCGCCACGGCCCTGTCCCTGGCCGTGGGTGGAGGGACGATCGTCACGGCGCCGGTCGGGGCGCCCGTACCGGTCGCCACGCGACGGCGTCTGCGAAGACGGTTCGAAACGTCCGGTGCCGGCTCCCGTACCGGGCACGCGCCCGGCCGAGCCGCGACCACGCTGCTCGGCATCGCCGCGTGGCGGCCCGCCGGTACGGCCGGCTCCGGACGGCCGCCCAGGCCGGCCCGGCTCACGTCGACCGGAGAAGTCAGCAGAGGAACGTGACGGCTGCGCGGCATCCCGCCACTGCGCGGAAGAGCGCTGCGCGGAGGAGCCTCCTGCGGAAGAGCCCGAGAAGGTCTGTCGGGAAGCCCGCGGGGCGTTCGTTCCCTCGGCTCTCTTCGCCGCCGACCACGGCCTGTCGGAGCGGGAGCCCGCCGGCTGCGATCCACCTGCCGACGGTTGGGACCGTTGAAATCCGCTGGCCCGGCTGCCACTGGCCCGGCTGTCGTTCCCGCCGCCTGCCCCGCGATCCGGATAGCGGTTTCCTGCCGGCTGTCGTGATTCACCCTGTCGTGACTCACCGCGTGTACCCGCGGGGCGGGCCGAACGACGATCGGAATCATCATGGGGACGGCTCGGCCGGATTCCCGACCCGCCTCGAGCACCGCCAGCGGACCGCGCGCCTGAACCCCGTTCGCTCGAGCCGTGCCAGCCTGGGCGGCGATCCGGGTCGATGCCGCGAGCCGCCCGGCCGTACCCGCCCGTGCTCCCGTAGCCACTTCTGTCGCCGCGGGCGTTCTCACCGCGGGCGTTTGCCGTCGCCTGGCCGCGGGCTGCCTGACCACGGGCCTGCCGATCCTGGCGGACGTGCTGACGTCCACCGGCGGCACGGCGAGCCTCGCGGGCCTCACGCCACCGTTTCTCCGCGAGGCTTTCCGTTGCTGCCGCGCTGGCCGCCGTCGGCGCCTTCCCTCGGCCGCTCACCGTACGGCGAGCGGCTGTCCGCCCGGCGGACCTGCCCACTCCCACGGTCGCGGCCGAACCATCCGGGTGGCCGCGGCCATCCCGTGGCTGACGGCCGGAACGACCCCCCGTGCCTCCAGTCGTCCGCATCTGGCCGCCTCCCTGCACCGACATCACATCCCCATCATCCACCACCACGCCGACAACCCCTCATCCCGCGGCCCCCGGTACATGCCAGCGTGGAACATCACCCGGCCGCCTCACACAGCGGAACGCGGCGGAAGCAGCCCACAGGACGGGCCTCATCACAGCGAGCCCCGTACGACAAGCTCCGTCGCGGGGAAATCCGCCGCGAGGGGCTCCATGGCAGCTCCATGGCAAGGGGCTCCGGCCCCTCTCTCTGTCAGGCTCGGTTGAGACGCCCTCACGCAGGACAGGTTTTCGTGCATGACGAAGAGGGGCCACCCGAAACCGGGCAG
>NZ_MOME01000073.1:0-6502 GCF_001983005.1 Protofrankia sp. BMG5.30
CAGTCCCAAGCCAACCGAGTAACGACCAACTGTCTCATTTGACTTGACATCTACCGAACCGCCGCAGCCCCAGATGTGGATGGTTTTTCCTAGGTAGGCGCTGGTAGGACGGCTGGTGTCGCGTCGGGTTGTGACGCTGTCCCGTTCGTCGGACACGGTGCACCACTCCACAGGTGTCTGGATGTCGAGCGCCTCAGTATCGATTCTGATCATGGGGTCGCGGCGCTGGCGGACGAGTCGCCGCAGTTCGTCGGCCGTTGTGGCGGGCACTCGGCCTGCGAGGAGATGCGGCGGTCCGCCGGTGGGGTGAGGGACCGCGAGGATGAACATTTGGGGTGTGCGCGCCGGGTTTCGGATGGCGGCAGCCGCGAGCVCCGCGAGAAAGGCCTCTGCTTGAGGCCGGGGCCGCGGAGTGACGGGGGCCCCGGGCGCGCTCGCGGTGTCGAGCCGCGTCAGCAGGTCGGATAGCCGGGTCCCCGCGCCGAGAGGTAGGGGGCCTGCTACCTGGAAGAGCACGGTTCGGTGCTGGTCTGGGTGACCGCCGTCGTAGTGAAGGTCATACCGGTGCGGTGATCGCACCGTGAGGAAGGCGGGTCGCGCCTTGGCCGGCGTGCCGGATTCACGAACGACGATGGTGGGGGTGCCCGGCGTGCGATGGAGGATGCCGCCGACGGCGTGGTGTAGGGCCGCGTCGGGGTTGAACCGTGCTGCCGCCGCGTCTGCCAGCCAGTCGTGCAGCCGATCGATCGCACCGGCGAATCCTCGCTGCGGGTTCCACTCCCGCGCAGGATCCAGGTAGATGCACAGCCGTCGCCCTTCTAGCACATGCGGGTAGCCAATGAACCGATCATGGTCGACCTCGACGCACGGCGGCACCGGCCGAATGGGGCCGATTCCCAGCAAGAACTCCTCGTACTCGTGCAGGGGAAGGCCGTGCGGGGCGCGGGGCAGGTCGGCGGTCCGCAGGCGGATGCGGGTTTGAACGAACCCGCGGTCGATCAGCCTGGGGCGGTCGAGCAGTCGGAACTCGCCCGGTAGGGCGCCTGCGACCGCGTCCAGCTCACGGACGGCTGACTCCTGCCAGTCCGTGAACCGGACACGCTTCCGCTTCGTCACCACCGGCTCGATTCGCTACCCGGCTCGACCGGATCGGCCGGACGAGGAGATGCGAGGAAGGTTGGTACCGCCGGTGAAGCCGGCCGCCGCTCCAGCGGCTCCGAACTTCCTGCTGGACGACGAGGCCTCCGGCGCCTGGAACTTGTCACCGAACAGGGCCTGCCACTTCTTGACGCTCTCCTCCTCGTCGGTCTCCTCGTAGGCGTCGCGGATCTCGGCCGCGTGCACGTGGATGCGGTCACGGAAGTAGGCGTAGGTCTCCTCGCTCCACCGGTGGTCGAAAGTGACAACCTGGTTCGACGGGTCGGCGATGGACGGCTTGGTGGGGCGTGCCTGGAGCCAGGCGTCCAGGTCGCCGACCATGTGCAGCAGGGCGGTGGGCAGGTCACTGTAGTAGCCGGGGTCAAGGATCTTCTTCCATTCCTCGACCTGCATCCCGAGAAGGGTGGTGAGGAGGATCGACTTGGTGCCGGTGAAGGAGTTCTTGTGGTCGCGCAGGAACTTCAGGAGGCGGATGACCTTGCGCAGCTTGCGGTTGGCGATCTTGTCCTTGTCTTTCATCCACTGGGTGAAGCCGGATGGGTCGGTGGTCTCGAACGCGTTGTCATCCCGGTTGATGATCACCTGACGGCCGTCGGTGAGGATGACGTACGGGACGATGTCGACGTGCATTCTGTTGTTCGCGTACTCGACGTACACGCAGCGGCACTTGCGGCTGTGCGGCATGTCGCCGTAGATCGAGTGGTGGTGGATGACCTTGTAGACAGCGTTGATGTACTGCTGCACGTCGTCTGACCAGTCGGCCTCCTCCGTCATCTGAACGAGGAAGTCGGCGTCGAACGGCTTGCCGTTCTGCGGGCTGATGATCGTCTCCTGTGYCCAGGAGCCCTGCGGGATCTTCTTGACGAGTCGCGGGCCGAGGTCCGGATCCGCTTTGAGCGCCGCGTAGATGGCATCGACGCGGCTGGCGAGCAGGTCCAGGTTGTACTGGCTGAGGTTGACCGTGTTCTTCATGAAGCTGTCGAAGTAGTCGGTATGTCTCATTGGGCGTCCCCCGTGGTGGTTACTGGCGATGCGGTGACCGGCGTCTCCGATCCGGTCGTGTGCGTGTGGGCGAGGTCGAAGCGGTGGCCGGTCACGTGTTGACCTGGACGACAGGCGTGTAGGTGTCGCCCTGCCGCTCGTACACCTCGGTGGGAGGCTGCGCCCCGCGCATGAAGGCGCGTCCCATCTCGATGACGGAAGACAGCGGCGCGGCAGCGACGAGGTGCCACCTCGCGGCTCCAGGGCATGTCGCTTCGACTTCGGCGAGCAGGTTCCGCCAACGGTCGGCGAAGTTCCGCAACGTGTCCGGGTGTGCGAAGAGACCAGGACCGAAGCGATCAGCCTCGGGCCTGATCTCGAAGTACGGCAGCCCCCGCAGTRCATCCGGGAGGTTGGTCTTCTGGACCTCCGCGGTGAGGGAGGCGGCGAGGACGACCTCCGTGGCCGGGGCGGAGTCCAGGGTGGCGACGGTAGAGAAGTCGTGGATCGGGGCGGTCTTGTCCCAGCGCCAGCCCTGGTCTCCGTCGCGGTGCTTCTGGTACAGCTGCGTGTCCGTCTTGTCGTCAAGCCGAGAGCCCAGGTACACGAGCAGCGGGATCGGAGCGATCGCGAAGATCGACAGGTGGTCGACCTGCCCGCTCGCGACCGCCTGCTCGACGAGTCCCAGAGTGTGGTTGATCTCTTCCTGGCCGGCGATCCAGTAGGAGGAGCGGCTCGGGTCACCGGGGATGTGGCAGACGAAGTCTYCCTGCCATCGGCCGTCCGCGAGGCCGAGATAGCCGTCGGACAGGAGCGCGTCGGCTGTCTGCCGCTGAGACGCGAAGGCCGTGGCCCCCCGCACCAGACCGCCCATCCGGATCACCGCGGTCCGCCGCAGCCCACCGCTGGTGGCGGCCACCCGGACACGATCCTCATGCGCCTTCTTGAGACCACGGAGCCGCTCGGTCGTGAAGTACGGGGCATGATCCTCATCGTCGATCAGACGGTGGCAGGCGTGGCAGAGCAGCAGGAGGTTCTCCTCCGCTTCCCGATCCGCGAGTTCTTCGGCCATCCCGCGGGGCGAGCCAGGAGTGGCCGTGGCGCCGACGTTGTGCGCCAGTTCTCCGACCAGGACGGTGTGGAAGAAATTGCGGTGCTCGAGCAGGCTGGTGGAGCACATGACGCAGCACCCGGCGGCTCGCGCCCAGACAGCGAGTCGCACCGCGGCCTTGATGCTTCCCCGCTTGACGGAGGTGTCCCGGACCTGGTTCAACGCCATAGATCAGAAGCTACCGGGAGGGTCCGACAGATCCGGACGGCCATACGCCACCACGTCATGTCATAGGCGACCTCACCGCTGACATGCTCGCCGAAATCAATGGCTCATGACCGGTCGGGCGGGGCTGACCGACGACGCCCCGCCGCCCAGCGCGATGTCCGTCGCTGCAGCACGAGCGAGATGAAGACCTCGCGGCAGCGGTCTGCCAATCACAGCGAGTGGKCCCCGTCCGAGCCACCGCGTCCTGCCACTCAAGCATAGTGTTCAGGCGGTACGATCCGATCGGCCACATAGAGACGCGATCAGGCCGCGCACTGCTGGGGGTCAGGGCCTGCGGATGGCGCCGGGTGGCGCCGGTCAGCACCGCTCTGGCGTGACCCTATCTATCCGGCCCGACAAGCAGCATCTATCCGGCCCGACAAGCAGCGCGGTCATCCCCATCGRCTCTTACCCGATCTTCCTGGCATTCGCGTTGCCGTTGTATCGTGCCCGTCGGATCTTCGCGTGGGCGGGTTCGATGGACACGGTCGGGCCGTTGACCTGCAGGTTTAGGTTCGCATTAATGCTGGTTGGGTGCACTCGGCCTTGTCGATGAACATCGACAGACGTTACGACCTGCAAGTTTTGAAGATTCCGTAGAGTCGGACACCAACGGCGTCGAAGGCAGCAGCGCTCCGACCTGCTGGTTTGGGTTCGAGCCCTGTTGGGCCCGGGCCCGGACAGCTTCTTGATCGCAGCACTCACGCGGGGATGAATCGAAGATCGAGATTGAGCGCTGTCCGCCAAAATTCGAGGCCGCGGGCCGTAGGCTCGGCCGCACCCCGACTCTTGGCGAGCCGCGCGGCTCCTTCGCAGACGCGGTGATCGATCTGCTTCTGACTCGCCGGGCAGTGGTGGCATCCTTACCGGGTGACCGACGGGGGCAATGAGAGCGCCAACCCGCACTTTTTCGTGTCGTACGCCCAGGCAGACCGGGCGTGGGCGGAGTGGATCGCCTGGACGTTGGAAGATGCGCACTACCGGGTGCTGATCCAGGCATGGGACTTCGCGCCGGGGTCGAACTGGGTGTCGGGGATGCAGGAAGGTGTGGCCCGGGCCGACCGGACGATAGCGGTCCTCTCCGCGGACTATGCAGAGTCGGTGTATGGGGCGGCGGAGTGGCAGGCGGCGTGGTCAGCTGACCCGGCCGGGCAGGCTCGGAAAGTGCTGAYGGTCCGGGTGACTGAGCATGGCCGACCCGGGTTGCTAGGCCAGATCGTCTCGGTCGATGTGTTCGGAGTCGATGAGGCGCGGGCGCGGGCAGAGCTGCTGCGGGCGGCCCGGTTGGCGGTGTCCGGCGGGCGGGGCAAGCCGGCGGTGGCGCCGCTGTTCCCGCCGGCTGTGCGGGCGGTTCCGGTTCCTGTGCCGTTTCCGAGCGGGTTGCCGGCGGTGTGGTCGGTGCCCTGGCCCCGCAATCCGCTGTTCACCGGCCGGGACTCCGAGTTGGCCGCGATTGCGGGCCGGCTTTCACGTGCAGAGGGATCGGCAGCGGTTCTGCCGCAGGCGCTGCACGGCCTGGGTGGGGTCGGGAAGACCCAGCTCGCCGTCGAGTACGCCTACCGGCATGCCACCAACTATGACCTGGTGTGGTGGGTGCCGGGTGAGTCGACCGCTCTAGCGGTGGGTGCGCTTGTCGAGCTGGCCAGCCGGGTGGGCGTGCCAGCTGCAGACAACGCGCTGGATCGGATCGCCGGGTTGATGGAGGTACTACGTCGTGGTGAACCGTTCCGGCGGTGGCTGGTGGTGGTCGACAACGCCGAGACGCCGTCAGACCCGTTCGGGATTCTGGCGGTAGCGGGCCGTAGCGGACATGTACTGGTGACCTCGCGGGATCCGGCGTGGGCGGGTTGGGCGCAGCCGGTGGAGGTGGACGTGTTGCCCGGCCCGGACGCGGTTCGCCTGCTCCAGCGCGGATGCGAACGCCTCACCAGTGCCGAGGCAGGTCAGCTCGCGGTGTCGTTGGGAAATCTGCCACTGGCGTTGGAGCAGGCGGGTAGCTGGCTGGCCACGACTGGGATGCCGGTAGCAACTTACGAGCGGCTACTTACCGACCGAACAGCGGAGCTTCTGACCCGCGGTCAGTCAGCCCGCTACTCGCTGCCGGTCACTGCCGCGTGGACCGTTGCCGTGGACAGGGTGAATGATCCGAGCACGGTTGACCTGCTGCGGCTGCTAGCCCGGTTCGGTCCGGAACCAGTACCGTTGAACCTTTTCAACCCCACTACCGAAGAGCTCGCCGAGCTGCCCTATGCGCTGGCCGACGTGGTCCACGATCCGCTGGCATTCRCCGACCGGGTGGCAGCAGTCTGCCGGCTGGGGCTGGTCCGCACGACCTCCGACGGGCTGGTCATGCATCGGCTCGTCCAAGCCGTCCTACGCGAGCACACCCCCACCGAACAGCGCGAACAGCTGCGGACCGCCGTGCATGCCCTTCTCACCRCCGCCGACCCCGCCGATCCGGGCAATCCGGCATGTTGGCCCCGCTACATCGTGCTGTACCCACACGCGCTGGCTGCCGGCATGCTCGACAGCACCAATGATGCMGCCCTCCGGTTGGTCCTGGGTATTGCTGAAGCCCTCCGATCCAGCGGAGACAATCACACTGCTGCCAGCCTCAGCAGGCAAACGTACACACTGTGGACGACGCAGCTCGGCGAGGATCACCCGGAGACGATCACCGCCATGCACAACCTCGCGTGTGTTGTGCGGGAACAGGGAGACTACCCGGCAGCACGGGCCCTGTTCGATGAGGTCCTCACCCGTCGGCGACGCATTCTCGGCGAGGACCACCCCGACACCTTCGCCACGGCACATTACCTCGCGCGGGTGGTCGGGGATCAAGGCGATTTGAGCGCATCGCAGGCAATATTCGATGATCTCCTGGATCAGTCTCGACGCATCCTCGGCGAGGACCACCCAGACACCATCGGCACCGCGCACGAACTCGCACGCGTGGTGGGAGATCAGGGCGATCACTCGACGGCACGAACGATGTTCGATGACGTCCTCACTCAACGGCGACGCATCCTCGGCGAAGACCACCCC
>NZ_MOME01000074.1:0-5654 GCF_001983005.1 Protofrankia sp. BMG5.30
CGACGCGTCCTCGGTGATGACCATCCATTGACCATCTCGATGCGAAGCACGCTCGCCGAGTTTCCCAATTCCGACTAAACCAAGCCAATCTTCTTTGCGTTCGTRTTGCCGTTGTAGCCAGCCCGACGGATCTTCGCGTGGGCGGGTTCGATGGACACGGTCGGGCCGTTGACCTGCAGGTTCGTGTTCGCATTAATGCTGGTTGGGTGTACCCACCAGCGTGATCAAGCCTCTGACCTGCATGAGCAGGTTCGCGCGCGGCCCGGAGAGCTGGACGGCGTTCACACGCAGGACCCGGTCAGAGATGGCCCGCGGGTTCGGGTTCGTCCACCGCAGCACCCCTCGCAAGATCGAAATCACCGACCACAGCAGTGGGAGCTGCCGGGTCTGCGGGTGCCCGTGACCGCTGGGTCGCAACGAGATGTCGGACTTCCCGGGACGGAGACCACGTCGGTAGCAGGGCCAGCGGCGGGCACGGCTCCTACACTGGATGCATGACCGTGCGCGAGGAAGCACACCGGCTGCTTGACGCGCTGCCGGAGGACCGGCTATCCGAAGCCGTGGAGCTGCTGCGGCAATGGGCAGCAGCCGAGCACGGCGAGCGCCCCCGTCGCCGCTTCCGTACGACCGCCGTCTTCGACGGTGAGCCGGATCTGGGCGAGCGCGCCAAGGAAGTCGTGCGCGACGCGTGGGGTGCCGAGGGGCGCCGCACCGCGTGATCGTCGTCGACACCGGCCCGGTGGTGGCGGTCGCCAACCGCAAGGACGATCATCACCGGCAGTGCGTCGACCTGCTCCAGAACTTTCCCGGGCCACTTCTGCTCCCAGCTCCGCTCCTCTCGGAGATCGGCTACATGCTCTTCAGCCGGGCCGGAGCGAAGGCCGAGGCCAACTTTCTGCGCGACGTGGCGGACGGTGTCTACGAGCTGGCACCCGTCACGCCTGCCGACGCCCATCGGGCCGCTGATCTGGTCGAGCGGTATGCAAGTCTTCCGCTGGGCACCGCCGACGCCTTCGTCGTCGCGGTCGCCGAGAAGTTCCAGGCGGTGCATATCGCCACGTTGGACCGCCGTCACTTCAGMGTGGTCCGTCCAAGCCACGTCCCCGCTTTCACCCTGCTGCCGTAGCCTGCCGTCAGCCAGTTTTCCTGGTGTTCGTGTTGCCAGCGTAGCCGGCCCGTCGGATCTTCGCGTGGGTTGGTCCGATGGAGACCGTCGGGCCGTTGACCTGCAGGTTTAGGTTCGCATTAGTGCTGGTTGGGTGCACCCAACACCATGATCGGACCTGTGAGCTGCGGGAACAGGTTCGCGCAGGGATAGGAGAGGCCGAGAGCGGCTACGCCACCCGCTGATCTTTCGGTGCCTGCGGCCGCGCGCTGGAGTGCTGGGCCATCACAGTCGTTCAGGTACCAGGCTCGCCGGCTTCCGGTTTGGTGGGATGCTCCCAGATACCCGAGCCGAGCAGTCTGGTGTTCTCGATCGGCGGTAGGCCGTCGTCACCGGCGCGGAGTCGAGCGTAGAGGGAGCGCATCGCGGCGCGGTCGGGAAGATGCTCTCTGCCTGCCGCGCGTTCCAGAACGGTCAGCGTGCTCACCAGTCTCAGTCCGCCTACAGGCCTCCCCTGCGTCCGTAGCCGCTCCAGCCGCCTTCGTTCGGTGGTGGCGATCGCGGCGCCCACCCCGTCGTCGATGAGCACGGTGACCATCGCCCCGGTTTCGGCCGCGACGACGGCGTGAGCGACGACCATGGTCTCGCCCAGATCCCTGCTCTCCTTCATGCGCTCGTGCATGGGAAGCCGGCTGATCCGGGAGACGACAACCGCGAGCTCCGGGGTGACGTCGTCGGGGAGTATCTCGATCCAGGTCGGCGTCAGTTTGTTCCAGACCGCCTCGGCTGCGCGGAACCGAGGGTCGGAGYGGGCCTTGCGGACCACTTCGGAAGCGACGGTCTCCGGGGCGCTGAGCGGGCCGAGAACACTGATGAGCAGCCTTTCCTTGTTGACGGCGAGGAAGCTGAGAGCTGGCCCGGCGTCGACGACCGGCCGTACGGTCACCGTGTGGGGGCCGGGGAAGACTCGCCAGCCGCATCGTCGAGACCGCTCAGATCGATGTCGACGTCCGGCAGGTCGGCGCCGTCAGTCCACGCCCGGGGCGGCTCTCCTGCTTCGATGCCTGCCTCGCGTAGCTCCGTCTCCACAGTCGCGACCTCGATGCCGCGGAGCGTGGCCAGAGCCTGCGYGGAGACAACGTGTTCCAGATAGCCGTTGATCGCAYGGGCGAGGAGCCGCTGCGGAGCCCGCCGCTGATCGGACTCGGCCTGCAGGGCACGGTACTGGTCGATCCAGCCGAACCGGGCCGCCAGCCACGGCGTGGCGACAGCTCGCCACTCCACTTTCACGGCTTCCGTGATGTATCCAGCCTGCTCCAAGGCGATCGCGGCGATCGGCGGGGATACTAGGAACCGTTGCGTCACCTGCGAAAGCAGCGCGAGGTCCATACCCTCAGGACCGCGGTCGCCAAGGAACCCGCGCAGCCCCTCCGCCGGTATGAGCAGGTGCCGGGCAAAGGCATCCGCCCGTACCTCCGCCGGTCGACGCTCGCTCCACGTTTCTTCCGGCGCCTCCGACCAGTCCTCGAACAGGACATGCGCCAGTTCGTGGGCGAGGGAGCTGCGCTGTCGCATGGGCCGGTCGGTCCGCGCCACGCCAATGAACACCGAGTTCCGGACTGGATCGCGCACTGTGAGCCCGTGCTCGTCCGGGCCTGYGTCGAGTACGGCCACGTCGATCCCGGTGGTCTGCTCGACGAGTGACACAAGATCGCCCAGGGCCTGTGCCCCCAGGCGATGGTCGCGGCGGAACTGCGCTGCCGCGTCCCTCCCGTCCGACTCGGCGCTCATGCCACCACCGGAAGCGGCGGGATGCCCTGGTCATCCAGATAGGCGTCCAGATCCAGGTAGTGCAACAGCTCCCGGCGCATCGCGGCCATCTCGGCATCGTTCGTGGCGCGGGCCGCGTACTGGGCACGGTCGGCCACCGATCCGACACCAGTAAGCTCCGCCACGGAATGACCGGTTGCGCCCGCGATCGCGATGATCTCCGTCATCTTGGCTACCCGATCACCAGCGACGATCCGGGACAGCGTCGGCTGCGAGATACCCGTGACCTGAGCCAAGGCCCGTTGGGTCAGCTGGGCAGCACTCATGGCGTGCCTGATCCGTTCACCCACACCGATCGAGTCCATACCACCACCCCCTTGAATCAGATCAAGCATACCCGATTCACGGCTGGTTCCGGCCCGTTCAACCGCACGCTTTGCAGGTCACCGAATCCGCTTCGGCTTCTCCGCCCCGGCGGGCATCGAAGATGCATCGCCGGGGCTGGTGGACCTTCAACGGCCCTGATCACGCGACCAAAGCACCACCGCGGACCGCGGACGCCGAACCTTCGGGCCGGCCGCGAGATCGCCGGCCGGGCTCAAACGGCCGCACCAGTCAATCCCTATCCGATCTTCCTAGCGTTCGTGTTGGTGGCGTAGCCGGCCCGTCGGATCTTCGCGTGGGCGGGTTCGATAGACACGGTCGGGCCGTTGACCTGCGGGTTTAGGTTCGCATTAGTGCTGGTTGGGTACACCACAGCCGGCCTGACCAGGCATGGGCCGTAGTAATACCAACGGGATCCGTCAAGATCAGCGGTCAGCGAGATGGTAACTTCGCCCCCCGCGATAGCGATCATCGAGAGAGCGGACCCCGTCTGACGGTTCCCGCTGGACACCTGAAACCAGAGCCTGGCCACCACCGGCCGATCCCACAAGACCCGGACTACCTACCGCAAAGCTGGCGTCACGCTGATCAACTGGCTCGCGACGCTGCCGGAGCCGCCGGCGGGCTGGACCACCCCGCGCACTGGCGCCGAGCGACCCGCCGCGCGGCCGATCGACGCGAGGGCCCAGAACACCCCGACGACCTCAACGAGCTGCGCGTGCGGCTGGAGCAGAGTGCCTGACACCCCCGAACCCTGGGTACCGGTCGGTTTCGTCGAACGGCTCGACCTGTGTGATCGTGACGGAGTCACCAGCCGACGACCCGCGCCGTCTCGTGACCCCCTGGATCTTCACCCGTATAGATGATCCTTACCAGGGCATACGGTGCGAACCAGGCTCCCCGAACCTGTGGTTCGGCCCCCTACCGCAGTCCGAGCACACGGGGAGTGGGCCAGCGCTCTGCCACTCCTGCTGGATCGAGGAAGGCACCCACCGAGTCATCTGCGACACGTTCACCACGCTGACCCGCCCGCTTGTGAAACCAGCAGCGATCACATGCGGAAAGCCGAACAGCCCGCTGTAGAGGGTCGGGCCGACAACTGTTACCCCGATGAGCCTGTATACCCCGTGATGCGGCATGATGCGCAACGTCATTGGGCAACACGGGGGGCGGCCATGGCGCGACGGCGGCGGTGGGACGAGATGAGCCCACAGGAGAAACGACAGGGCTGCGGCTGCCTGATCGGGGCGTTCGTCATCCTGGTCATCATCGGTGCGATCGCCTCGGCCGGAGGCGACAGCACGAAGCCGACAGCAGCTKCGGCGAGCGCGGCGGCCACCACCAGCCCGCCGGCCAGCCCGGCCGCGGCCCTGGTCTGGTACGACGGCACCACGGAGCTGCGCGGGCAGATCGCCACATCGGCCGCGGCCGTCCGCCAGCACATCGCCGCCCAGGACGGCGCCTCCTTGCGGCCGGCATGCCAGGCCCTCGCCGCCCTGGCGCAGACCGCTCGCGACTACCCGGCCGCGCCAGACGCCGAGACCCAGCAGGCGTTCCACGTCGGTGCCGGCTACTATGCCGATGCCGCCCAGTGGTGCGACAAGATCTGGACCGGCGGGGGCGCTGTCACCCTCACCGTGCTGTGGGAGCGGACGACCAACGCCCTCGGCAACGGGGACGAACGCTGGCAGGAGCTGGCGCGCCGAGTCGGCGGCACGGTCGCGACCGCCGCACCCGCGACGACAGCCTCCCGCCCGCAGGCGACCGCCGCGGCGCCGGCCGCGACGACGCCGACGAGAACCACGAGCACCCCGCGGCCGGCGTCGATCGCACCCAGACCGCCGACGCCAGCGCCGGCTACGACAGCCAGCAGCGTCTACTACCGGAACTGTGACGCGGCACGCGCGGCCGGCGCGGCACCGATCTATCAGGGCCAGCCCGGATATCGGGCTGCCCTCGACGCCAATCACGACGGCGTCGCCTGCGAAACCCGCTGATCTGATTTGCATTCAACGTCAACGAAAACCAGCAGCGGGAGCGTGTGCTCCGCGTGTCGACATCGAGCCCGACAACTATTCTTCTGCCAAGTTCCTCCGGAACGTCACCATTGGTCGCCCCGGGCCGTTATAGTCAGCCACGGGGTCGCTGACCGTGAAACCGAGACGCCTGTGGAATTTGACTGAAGCTTCGTTGCCTGGTGCGGTGACCGCTCTGACCTCTCGGCAACCGCCTAGCCGGGCATGTCGAAAGAAGTCTTCGTAGAAAAACCGCGCCAGACCCGCGCCGTGACGGTCCGGCCGGACGGTAGATGTCAAGTCAAATGAGACAGTTGGTCGTTACTCGGTTGGCTTGGGACTGGCTGGTTGATCCACACGGTCTCGGGTAGACGGGGTGG
>NZ_MOME01000075.1:0-11637 GCF_001983005.1 Protofrankia sp. BMG5.30
GAGATCCCCTTCACCCGTCACTTCTACAAGTACGTCCCACCCCGCCCCCTCGCCGAGATCGACGCGGACTTGGAGAAGCAGGTCGCCAAGATCCTTGAGCTGTTGCGGGAGGTCGAGGGTGATCGCTGAGAGGCCCGACCTCGTCGACTCCGGTGTCTCCTGGCTTGGGAAGGTTCCGCCGCACTGGACCACGAAGCCGCTGTGGTCCATGTTCGAACGCATCAAGGATGTGGACCATCCGGAAGAGCGGATGCTATCCGTCTTCCGCGAGTACGGCGTCGTGGCGAAGGACTCGCGCGACAACATCAACAAGACCGCCGAGAACCGCAGCATCTACCAGCTCGTCCACCCGGGTTGGCTGGTCGCCAACCGGATGAAGGCATGGCAAGGTTCGGTCGGCATATCCCCGCTCCGCGGGATCGTTTCCGGTCACTACATCTGCTTCGCGCCGCGCCATGGTGAGGACGCCCGCTACCTCAACTGGCTCCTTCGCTCGACCATCTACACCAACGGCTACGCGCTGCTCTCGCGCGGCGTGCGCATCGGCCAAGCCGAGATCGATAACGACGAGTTCCGGCTGATGCCGATCCTGCTCCCGCCGCTGGAGGAGCAGCGCGCCATCGCCGACTACCTCGACCGCGAGACCGCCCGCATCGACACGCTCATCAAGGAGCAGCAGCGCCTGATCGAGATGCTCCGCGAGCGACGAGATTCGACATGGGCGGCGCATGTGGAGACTGCCAAACATCACGGTCAGCTTGTCAGCGTTCGCCGCGTCATCGACTCGATCGTCGATGGGCCGTTTGGCTCTTCGCTTACCTCGGCTCACTACTCCGACGATGGCGCTCGGGTGGWCCGGCTTGGCAACATCGGCGTGAATGAGTTCAAGGACGGCGACACTGCGTTCATCCCGCTCGACTACRCAGCGGAGCTCGAAGCACATACAGTAGAGCAGGGCGATGTCGTTGTCGCTGGCCTGGGTGACGACCACATGCCGCTGGGGCGAGCCGCAGTCGTGCCTGCGCTTGGGCAGGCCGTCGTGAAAGCAGACTGCTACCGCCTTCGCCCCAATGCCGAGGTGAGTGCCGCTTACCTTGCCTGGGTCATGTCAGCACCGCAGACGCGCTCGCAGATCATGCTGCTTGCTCGTGGCTCGACTCGGCTGCGACTCAACACGAAAGTCGTGCAACAAGTTGAGATCCCGCTTACGGACAGGGGCACTCAGGATGCTCTCGTCACTCAATCCACCGCCGAGACCGTGAAGATTGACACGCTGATTATTGAAGCGGAGCGGTTCATCGAACTGGCCCGTGAGCGGCGGGTGGCGCTGATCACGGCGGCTGTGACGGGGCAGATCGATGTGCGGGATCTGGTCTGATGGCCGACTACAACGAGGTTGTCTTCGAGTCCGAGATCTGTGCGTATCTGGGGGCTCACGGATGGTTGTACTCGGCGGATGATTCCGGGTATGACCGCGAGCGGGCGCTCTTCCCCGCGGACGTGTTCGGCTGGTTGGAGGAGACTCAGCCGGCGGCGTACGGGAAGGCGTTGAAGGCTGCCGGGTCGGAGGCGAAGTTCCTCGACGTGCTGGCCACGGCGCTCGACAAGCCGCTGGAACACGGTGGCGGGACGTTGAACATCCTGCGTAACGGGGTCGTCTACATCGGTGGTGGCCGGTTGAAGCTGGCGCAGTTCCGGCCGGAGACCAGCCTGAACGCGACGACGGTGGCGCAATATGCGGCCATGCGGGTGCGAGTGATGCGGCAGGTGCGTTTCTCCACCGCGGATCAGCGCAGTCTGGACCTGGTGTTCTTCGTCAACGGGCTGCCGGTGGCGACGGTGGAGCTGAAGACGGACTTCACGCAGTCGCTGGACGAGGCGATCAGCCAGTACCGCAAGGACCGGCGCCCGGTGACGAACGGCCGGCTGGAGCCGTTGCTGTCGTTCGGGCATCGGGCGCTGGTGCACTTCGCGGTCTCCAACGACCTGGCGGCGATGACCACCAGGTTGGAGGGCGAGAAGACCCATTTCCTGCCGTTCAACATCGGCCATGACAGCGGGGCGGGGAACCCGCCGGGTGCCGAGGGGCGGTCGGCGACGGCGTACCTGTGGGAGCGGGTCTGGGAGAAGGACRCCTGGCTCACCATCATCGGACGGCTGATGATCGTGGAGACCAGGCAGGAGTGGGACGTCGCGACGGGGACGTCGGTACGGCGCACCAGCATGCTCTTCCCGCGGTTCCACCAGTGGGAGGCCGTGACGAACATCGTCGATGCCGTCCGCGAGGAGGGCGCCGGCCACCGGTACCTGATCGAGCACTCGGCCGGGTCGGGGAAGACGAACACGATCGCCTGGACCGCGCACCGGCTGGCGCGGCTACACGTGAACGACGAGAAGGTCTTCGACTCGGTCATCGTGGTCGTGGACCGGACGGTGCTCGACGGGCAGCTCCAGGAGGCGATCCGGCAGATCGACGGGTCCGGCAAGATCGTGGCCACGATCAGCCCGGAGGACGTCCGCAAGGCCGGCGCGAAGTCGAAGTCCGGGCTGCTGGCCKCCGCGCTCAAGAACGGCGAGCTGATCATCGCGGTGACGGTGCAGACGTTCCCGTTCGCGATGGACGAGATCCAGGCGGACAAGGGGCTCAAGGGCAAGAAGTTCGCCGTYATCGCCGACGAGGCGCACTCGTCGCAGTCCGGCAGGATCTCCTCCCAGCTGAAGGCCGTGCTCACCGCCGAGGAGATCAAGGACCTCGAGGACGGCGGCGAGGTCGCCCTGGAGTCGATCCTGGCGGCACGGATGAGCGAGCGGGCCGACTCGCCGAACATCTCCTAYTTCGCGTTCACCGCGACCCCGAAGGCCAAGACGCTGGAGATGTTCGGGCGCAAGGGGCCGGACGGGAAGCCGGTCGAGTTCCACCTGTACTCGATGCGGCAGGCGATCGAGGAGGGGTACATCCTCGACGTCCTGCGTGGCTACCAGTCGTACGAYACCGCGCTGAAGATCGCCGGCAAGGCCGCCGCTGACAACGAAGTTGAGGAAGGTGCCGCGCGCAAGGGGCTGATGYGGTGGGTGAAGCTGCACCCGACCAACATCAGYCAGAAGGTCCAGATCATCGTCGAGCACTTCCACGCCAACGTCGCCCATCTGCTGGAGSGCAGGGCGAAGGCGATGGTCGTCACCGACTCGCGCAAGGCCGCGGTGAAGTACAAGAAGGCGATCGACGCCTACCTCGCCCGCCGGGCCACGGAGGATGCGTCGTACGACTACCGCGCCCTGGTCGCCTTCTCCGGGTCGGTGACGATGGAGGAGAACGAGGTGTGGGCCTCGGAGTGGGGGCCGGCGCCGTCGAAGGACGCCGAGTTCACCGAGACCAACCTCAACCCCGGCGCCGGCTCGGATCTGGCCGCGGCGTTCAAGGGCGAGACCTACACGATCATGCTGGTCGCCAACAAGTTCCAGACCGGCTTCGACCAGCCGCTGCTCTCGGCGATGTACRTCGACAAGAAGCTTTCCGGGGTCACCGCCGTGCAGACGCTCTCMCGGCTCAACCGCACCCACCGCACCGCGGGCGGGGAGGTCAAGCGCAAGACGTTCGTCCTCGACTTCGTGAACAAGCCCGACGACATCCGGGCCGCGTTCGAGCCGTACTTCACCAACGCGACCCTGGAGACCGAGACCGACCCGTACGTCGTCGCCCACCTCGCCGCCAAGCTTGCCCAGGCCGGGATCTACACCGCCGACCAGGTGCGGGACGTCGCCGAGTTGTGGGTGAAGCGGAAGGGTAACAACGCGCTCTCGGCCGCGATCGCTCCGGCGAAGCACGAGTTCGCGCGCCGCTACGCCGCCGCGATCGAGGCCGATGACAAGGTCACGCTCAACACCCTCGACCTGTTCCGCAAGGACGTCTCCACCTACGTCCGGCTCTACGACTTCATGAGCCAGATCGTCGACTAYGGCGACCCGCACCTGGAGATGCTCTCCATCTTCCTACGCCTCCTGGAGAAGGTCATCGCCGACTCCTCCTGGGCCGCCGAGATCGACCTCTCCGACGTCGTCCTGGTCGGGGTCAAGCATGAGAAGCGGATCGCCGTCGATATCTCGCTGACCGGCGACGGAGAGCTCAAGGGAATCAGCGCCGCCGGAACCGGCACCCGCAAGGAACCCAAGTACGTTGCACTCCAGGTCGTGATCGATAAGATGAACGACCTTTTCGGTGCTGAGTCCTTCACCGAGTCCCAGATCCGCGAGTTCGTCAACGGCTTGGTCCAGCGACTTCTCGCCTACCCCGACCTCGTCAGGHAGACCCAGGTCAACTCGAAGAAGCAGTTCATGGACTCCGACGACTTCAAGGCCATCGTCACCGAGGCCGTCCTCGACAACCAGGAAGCCCACAACGCCATGRCCGACTACTTCTTCAACGACGGCCCTGGGATCAACGGCGTCATGCTTGCTCTCGCGGACGCCTTCTACGAGGTCGCCACTTCACAGGAGACTGACTGAGGGTGTGTTCGGCAGGCGGTCCTGTCGTTCCTCGGGAAATCTCTGCACTGGCGGGCACCGGCCGGTTGCTGAGTGAGCGTGCAGGCTCCCAGGGGCACTAAGCAGTTTACAGGTGTGAGGCGAGCAAGGTTCAGCCGGTCGAACTCTGGACTGTAATACTCACTGACCGGGGGTTCCGTCTTATCCAGCCCGTCAAGGGGTCTGCACATCCAGATGGGCACGCACGGCTTTCATAAACGACTCTTCAAACGACGTTAGAGATCTGAGGTCGATTATCGCTGTCGGAATAACCATGTCTGTGTCGGATGTCGTGGCCGGTGCCCTCCATGCATCTTTCATCGCGGTCCCCGCAATCTCCCGGGCCTGCTGAACGAGGTCGGCGTATGCGGCTCCGACGGTTTCGGACTCCGCCGTCGTCCAGACAATGTGATAGGCTAGCCTGGCCTGAATCTCCCGAAGCGCCTCGGAAAGCCGAACCCGCTCATCCGGTGCCGCATCGGCCCGCCTGCGGCGGATGGCGTAAGGGAACTCCTTGTAGGCCGCGTACGCCGCGAATGCTTCAGCGAAGGCTGTGCGCAGGCGGTTACGCTCTTCTTCCCGGCTGCGTCGATGGGCAAGCCAGATGTTGATCGCCGCCGCGACCATGCCAGCGAGAAATGCACYGGAGAGCACTGCCGTGGCTAGGAGATCCGGTCCGCCGGTTGTCGCTCCTTGTGCGCCCGGGGTAGGCGTGGGAGCGCGTGTCGCCGTAGTGGTATTCGCAGGCGCCACACCGGCGCTGGCCTGAATCAATGGTGYTGGTGTCAGGGTGGATCCAGACGTTGTCGCGGTGGGCATTAGCGTCTCTTCTGTTCATCGTTGATATAGATTGACAGTCGTCGATGTCAGGCATGGATCACCTCGCACCCCGGCCATTCTCCTGTCCGGCGCCACCATTCTTCGCGAAGTAAGTGGGCGACGATGTGGCCGAGAAGGGCAGGTGCGCCGTCGGAACGGTTCCAGCGCCGTTCTCCAGGATCGGCGGGGTACCACATGCACAGCGCACCGTCGGAATAGCGATGTGGCGAGTCGGATGGTCCGTCCGTGTAGACGTGCGGAGACTCGGGACACGCCAGGCTGAAGACGATCGTGATTGTCTGGACAGGAAGGTCCGCGACGTCGAGCCTGATCGCGAAGGCGAAGCCACCTCTGTATCGCCGGAAGGGAACCCGCACCTCCCGGATCTGAATGCCGCAGTCGGCGAGCCGGCGCAGGAACAGGATGCGGGGCGCCGGCCTGGCGAACCAGGCCGGCGCCCGCCATGGCGCTCGGCGGGTCACGCGCTGCGGAGCGGGGTACCGTAGGCGCGGGTAGGCCGGACGAGTGCCGGCCTACCGGAGAGGCCCAACGCGGCGGTCGAGACCGGGGTTGGTCGCCTCAACATCGCTGCCTTGCCCGCCAGCCCGGACGGTGTCGGGTCTTCCAGATACTTCCAGTAGACCCGCGAGAGCGCCGAGAGTACCGCCTCGCGGTCGTCATCGTGCTGGAGGGCCTCGCTGACGGCATCGGCCGCTGTGCGCAGTCGCCGGGCGGCGATCGAGCGGTCGATCAGGGGCTTCACATGGGGCGACACTCCTGCCGGATCCTTCGTCGCGTATCCGGCCTCCAGTCGGGTCGAGGCCCTGTCCAGCACGGAGAAGAGGGCGGTCGGGAGCCCCATCCCTTCCGTGATGAATTCCCATGCCCAGACGGACAAGTTGTGGGATGAGAACCCGACAGTGGTGTACTGCCGGTTCCATGCCTTGAGTAGGCGGATGGTGCGGCGACGGGTCTGGGCGTGCGACTTGCCGCCAGACGTGAAAAGCGTTGCGTGCCGCTCGGGGTCCGAGGCCTCCCATTTGTTCTTCTTGAGGTCGGGGATCCAAAGACCGTTGCCGTCGCGGCGGGTGAGCGCCATGACGAGGTCGATGGTCGGGTCCTGACTGTCCACTGGACGGCCGAAGTAGATCTTCGGTCCTCGCCTTGACGTACAGCAACGGGCCTTCGGGTAGACGTTTCGGATCTTCGGCCCGAGCAGGGAGCACAGCGCCTCGATCGTCTCTTCGGGAGACTCGTCAGCGCCTTCCGGACCGAGCGCCGGGTAGACACGGCGGTCCAGGACGACACCGCCGTCCCCGTCCGCCACTGGGTGAATGAAGGTGTGCTGCGCCAGCGAACCGCTGGGGTACGTGCGCAGCGCGCCCCGGAAACCGATCGCGACGTCCCGGCTGAGTCTCAGCCGGCCACGTGCCTCCGCGAGCGGTTCGGCGTGCGCGTCGATCCGACCGCGGACGTCGTTGAGGATGTCGTTTGTCTGTCCCATTCGAGCGCTTCGTTCGGTAGGGGTGCGGCTGCACCTGGGCGCCCGGCCTGGGCGGAGCTGCCTGATGGCCACTCACCCTTACTGACGTCGGACCGTGAGGCAGCTCCCGCCTGAGGAGGTCGACACCCCCAGCTCTTGTTCATTCGGCGCAGCTGCGGCAGATCGAGCGGCCCGGATCGAACTGCGTAGCCGCCAGCATGAGGAAGCAGCGATCACACCGCTGCTCCGCTCTGGCTCCCGCGGGGGTGCAGCCGCAGTGGCCGTTCTCGCATTTCGGCTGCCCGCAGCGCTGGCACGGCGGGCCGAAGACCTCGAACGGGTCGGCATCCGGACAGATCTCGCAGATCCACCATCGCTCCGCAGGAGAGGCCGCGCTGGCGGACCGGGGCGGCGCGAAGCGGCGCCACCCAACGTTGTCCGGCGCGAGTACCGCAATCATGTACTGCTTGTCGCACCAGGCCGCCTGCCCGTACAGCGGGTCGCTCCGGCCCCCGTTGCGGTAGGCCACGAAGGTGTCGTCGTGCTCGACCGTGGCAACTCCACGAAGCGCGGCCCRGATCAGTGGCGTGTCGGATTGGTCAGAGCCCCGCGCCGGTGGGACGACCCCCCGTGGTGACGCGAACACCACCCGGCCTGTTGCGTCGAGGAGAACAACGATACCTCCACCGCTCAGCAGTTCAGAGGCCCGTACGCAGCACGCTTCGCGAGATGCCTGGGAGTTCTGGAACATGTCGACGATCTCTGTGGCGGTCGGCCCTCGTAGGTCGACGCGATCGCGGACCCACCCATCCGGCAGGAGCACCCGGGCGGCGAAGGCATCGCACGCAGCCTCCTCGAAGTTCTCGGAGTCCACGCGGGTGAAGACACGCTGTCCAAGCTCTGGATCCGTCTGCTGGAGGTGATGACCCAGTTCGTGGAGCACGGTGAACCCGCGGCGCCGGCGCGATCGCGATGCGGCGACGCGGAGGGTCGGAGGCTGGGTATGGTCCAAGTAGCTGCCAGACACCGAGCATCCGTCACCATCACCTGATTCGGGTACGACGGTCACTTGGACGTCGGACCACGACGAGATCGTGGCCAAAGGGTCGGCGCAGAGAGCCGCGAGCGATCCCGGATGACGTTCCTCGACAACGCGCAAGATCGCTTCGGCCTGACGAGGAGCGTCAGCGAACAGCGGTCTCGCCCGCACTATGCGTCCTCCTCGCCCGCGGCGCTATTGTTGAGGAACTGCCGAAGCCGCGAGTCCCAGTCAGGCTCGCCGCCGCCGGTTTCTCGCGCGGCGAGGCTAAAGGCGCCATAGCTGCCGTCCAGACGTGCTCGTTCTTCAGCGATGCCCAACCGGCGCGCACGTCGAGTCCACGTTGATCTCCACCGTGGATGCTCCATCCGGATGACAAGCCCAGCCGGGAGCGGGCGAACCGAACTCGCGATCTCCTCGGAGGCGACGCCAGTCGCCTTCGCCACGAGGTCGATCTGCTCCATCGTCATCGGGACCTTGCCACGGAGAAGGCGCATGGCCTCGGCTTGGCTCACGTTTAGCGAAGCGCAGAATGCGCCGAGATCAAGACCCGATCCCAGGATCGCTGCAAGGGTGCGTGGCTCGATTCCCGGGACGGCAACCGGCAGCCCGGGTGCCTGCCTCAACAGCTCCAAGTCGTCGGTGAGCTCTGCGCGGAGCATGGCCGAAGGGTCCATAGGGGATGTGATCTTGCGGCCCCGTCTGACGCCTGCTGGCAACGGGGCTGGCTTCTGCACGCTCGCGGCAGCGATGCATCGGACCAGCGAGTCGCTCCAGACATCCACCAGTTGATCGAGGACCCGATTCGGCACCGTCGCCGTAAGCCCCGCCCATACTGTGACGGCCACGCCGAACGCGGTCGCCGTGTCACCGACCACGATGCCGTGGTCATCCTCCCTGGACGGGTCGATGGTCACCGGCGCACCTTGCACCTCGCGGTCTCGTACAGCCAGTACCACCAGCAACATGACGGTCTCGTCCCAGCGGGCGCGCCACACTTGCCCGATGCGGACCTCGACATCTGTCGAGGCGCCGAACCGTTCCTCTAGCCCCGGCTGGGTTAGTTGGTGCATGTCTGGTACCTGGGCGGCAAGATCGAGAAGATGCTGGGCAGTCCGCTGGTCGCTCACGGTGTCCTCCGGCGTGGGGTGGGCCGAGTATGCCGGCACCTAGATCTGACGTCAGAACTCCCGTCGCGCTCCATCGGGCGCACGGTCAGCCCAGGGCGGTCGTGGTGCCGCACAGCCGGATCACCTCCTTGGCCACTGCCTCTCGGTCTTCGCCTTCGCCGACAAGCTGTCTGAGCTTCTCAGCCACCCTGTCGGCATGCTGGCGCGCCTGCGCCGGGCCGCACGCCAGGAGCACCCGGATGTCGGCCGGGGATGCCAGGTACGGGACGATCCGGCGCTCCACCGGCGACAACATCCCCACGATGCCCGCAGCTGTGGCCGCAGCACTCAGTTCTTCGTCTGCGGCAACGACGAGATCCTCGGGAGTCGGTTCATCCGCGTCGGCACGGTTCTMGGCGCCATCGGGCAGGTAGACGATGTCGGGGTCCAGCACCACGGGGAACCGAGCCGCGAATACGTCGACAAGCTGAGCTTCCTCAAGCGACCCGCTCGCCGCCGTGAAAGCCGCCTGGGCTACGGCGATGATCGATGCCCGGTCCGCGATCGGTGGCCGGCGGGTCGTGCTCGACCACTTCGGAATCCTCACGTTCGGGACTTCACGAGCCGCCCGCACCAGGTCATCGATCGGGCCAGTCCACGGTGGAAGCGGTGCGCCTGTGGGCCTCCAACGGCCGGCGCCCGGCTCGCTAGCAGGCACCTTTTCGAAGGCGTGATCTCCCGACAGGACCTCCACGAGCCGGCGCCGCAACGCCCCCCGTGATGTCTTGCGCACGCTGTCGATCATCCAGTTGCGGATGGATTTGCGGAGGAGACGTCCGACGGATGCGTCATCGGTCGCCTGCGCAAGGAGGCTCGCGGTCACGGGCCGGATCCGGTCCACCAGAAATTCTTCGACGAGATCGTCCAGATCTCGGGCGCTGTCACGTCGAATTTCCGGGAAACGTCGGGCTTCCTCCTCGACCAACCTGGTGACCAGGTGGAGGCAATCCTGACCGAGATGCCCAAGACGGTGCAGCTCTTCAAACGCGGAGATGACCAACCTCCTTGAGGGGCCGCGTCAACGGCGTCGGTGACGCGAATTTTTGTTTTGTTGAGAAACGCGGACGCTGGCGCGACCAGCGCCCACAATTTCTCAGGTCCGAGCGCCACTTGACCTAGTGACGCTCTAGGATGCCAGGCCGCCGCCGAGCCTCGTCGTCCCACAGTTGGCCGCCGGGAGGGTGCTGGCTGTCGAATATACAGGCCTCGTGCGACCGCGACCGAAGCCGGCCTTCACCGCACCATCGTCCGAGGGTGGCCAAGGACGTCACGATCGCGGTCCGTGCCTCACCAGCGTGACTGAACGGATCCTTGCGGAGTACGACGCGGCGAGTTCCTCACCGACGTAGGCGGTGTCCGACGGTAGCGGTCACTGTTGGGACGCGGCGGCCCGCCAACTACCCACCCGCCTCCAAATCGGCCGTAGCGGGGGCGTACGCGAGAGAGCCGTTCGGCGGTTCGTCCGTTGGGATACRCATCCTCGTGGTCAGCCGTGGCGGTGTCGAAGGTATCAGGCTCCCCCGTTTGGGACTGGAGCTGACGCCGACCTGTCGAACGTGGCCTTGGTGTCGTTGCGTAGCTGCGCGACAAGGCTGCGTGCGGTACCCGCGCCAATGTGAAGGCGTTTGCGGAGGTTCTCCGCGGAGATCGGGCGGTGATGGAACTGCCAGTGCAGAACATCCTCGGCGCGTGCCCGGTGGAGCAGGTCCTGCTCCCATGTACCCGATCCGTCTCCCCGAGATGTCGCCTCCACCGCCGGCACTCCCATCCCTGCCAGGCCAGGAACCTGCGGCACCTCCGGTCGGTCAACCGCGATCGGCTCGGTCGGGTCGTCCGCGGCCTGCCSGCCCAGCGCAGGCGTGGACGCTGTGGTGGTCTGCATCGCCTGGAGCAGGCTGGGGCCGACCTCTGCCCAGCCGATCAACAGCCAGCAGCCGACACTGTCGAACGCGGCCTTCCCGTACTGGCCCATGATCAACGGTTCGGCTACATTGAGCGCAAGCGTGACTAAACTGGCGAATACCAGCAGTCGACGTACCGGCCTGATCTGTTCGGCGCTCGCCCCGCGTTGTGCGAGCTCGCGGGTGGCGAGGAGACATGTTATCCGGACTAAGATTTGCCACGTTCCGCCCGTTTCGTTCCCTCCCATTTCTGCCTTCCGGTGCTCTCACTCCCGGTGGGGTGTGGAGATTGTGGGTATGYCGAGGTCGGCCGTGYTGGATCGCGCGGCGCGGGCGGTTCGGTCGATGCCGGCGAGTTTGGTCTTTGCGGCTGTCAGGCTGTGTTGGAGTCCCTCGACTTCACCGAGCCAGCCGTTGGTTCGGGYTTCGTCTATGCGGGCGRTGAGATTAATAATGATCTGTTCGAGACGGCGGCGTTGAGCGGGTTCGACGCGGAGCATGGGGCAGCGGATGCAGGCGTGTTCGTGTTTGCAGCCTGTGCCGTAGGGGCGGGCGCAGGTGCCGAGTTCGACTTTGCGTAGTTCGAAGTGCTGTTGGAACTCGTCCCATTCGACGTCGGTGGGTTCGCGGTATTCCTCGGCGGGGCGGACGGCCCGGCGTCGGGTCAGGAATGCCTGGTAGGCGCGGATGAGGTCGTCCTGGAAG
>NZ_MOME01000076.1:0-11380 GCF_001983005.1 Protofrankia sp. BMG5.30
GCGTGTCGGGCCGGAAACACCGATCTTGAAACAGTCCCGAGCCGCTGCGATTCGGGCAGCCGGTCGATCAGTCTGTGCGACTCGTCCAGGTAGGGGCCCGCGGTGCTGCTGGGTCAGCCCAGGGGCAATGTCAGGTATGCGGGACTGCCGTTGGGTGAGCTGATCGTTGTGGTGCTGCCGTCGACGCTCGCGTCCGAGTAGAGCGGGTCCTTGCTGGTGACGGTCAGTATCAGCCGGTGGCCCGGGGCCAGGTCGTAGCCGGCGGCCTGCAGCCTCCAGGTGATGTAGCGGTCCTGCCCGGGAGCCAGGTCGGTGAGTGTGTAGGGCTCGTGCGTGATGATGCGGGCCGTGTTGTCAGAGCTGACGTCGAACAGGTAGGCCACCAGGGTCGTGGACCGGGCCGAGCTGCGCACAGTCAGTGCGAGCTCGGGGACGCCTCGGATCCGGCGGGCCGCGTTGCCGTGGCTGTCTGCCGTGATCGGAGCGCTGGCCCAGACCGCGAGGTTCTGGCGGTCGAACTTGTCCGTGTTGTAGCTCTTCGGGTTGCCCTTCCACTCGGCCTGGCCGGTCGTGATGATGGCGTCCACCGCGGTGGCCTCGGTCAGCTGCCCGGCGGTGAACTCCCGCGTCCAGCCCGTTTCCGGAGCGGTGCGCAGACCGCCGTCACGGCTGCCCGACGCGGTGGCGGTCAGGTACCACCGCTCGGTGAAGGTGGTGACATCCTCCCAGGACGCCCTGGGCTCGCGGATGGCCGGTTCGGTGATGACGTCTTTCCCGGTCTGCGGATCGGTGCTGGTCCGGTAGGTGAACATGATCTGGCTGTTGACCGGGGACCAGCCGGGTACGTCGTTGGCGAGCCCGCCCACATAGTGGTCCAGCCAGGCGAATGCCTCGTCGACCGGCAGGTTCGGCCCGCTGAACGGGATGGTCAGGCCGGCGCCCTCGGGCGCGGAGTGGTCGCCGATCCACAGGTTCAGCCGCTTCGRCACGGTCAGCCGGTCGAAGTGCTCGACGACCTGGTTGCCCGGGAACAGCGTCTCGTGCCAGGTGTTGGAGAAAAACGTGGGAATGCCGCGGGCATTGGTCTGCTCGACATACGACGACGGCGCCCGCTCCGTGCCCCATGCCACTACGTCGTCGAGGTTCTGGCCGGCCTGGAAATCCGCCAGGATCTGCTGGGTGGCAGCGTCGAACTTCTGCTCGACCGGGCCGCCGGTGAAGTTGATCAGGGCGGTCACCGCCGCCAGATGCCGGGTGTCGTGCTGGTAGAGACTCGTGGCCAGGTTGCCCCAGGTGCTCAGGGCCACGACCGCCTTCACGCGCCTCGCCGGATCGTTCGCCGCGACCAGCTGGCTGATACCCRAACCGTACGATTCGCCCAGGAAGGCGATCCGGCTCGGGTCGAAGTGCTGCTGGGCGTAGTCGATGACGGTTGAGCCATCGGCCCAGTCCGAGGGCCCGGCCACATCGATCGTGCCCTCGGAGGTGAACGGGCTGCCGGTGAAGCCGATTCCACGCGGGGTGTAGGCCAGCACGTGGTAGCCGCGCAGCGCCAGCTGGAGGTACGTGTACTCGAACAGGGCCCAGCCGAAGGGCGTCCAGCCCGAGGGCACGATCACCACGGGTCGGGGTTCCGAGGTCCTGAGCCTGATCGTGTGCGCCGACAGCCGTACTCCGTCGGTGGCGGTGATCCGGGGAAAGTCGACGCTCGCCGTCTGCCGCACCTGCTCCGTCAGCTTCTGGAGATCAGGGGTCAGCAGCGCCTTCTCAGCCGTGCCGCTCAGCGTGGCGATCAGCGCCTGCGCGACGTTGACGGCGGCCGGGTCGAGAGATGTGGCCGAGGTATAGATGCCGCTATCGGCGATCCGGCTCAACTGTGCCGCGGTGACCGCGTTGATCGTGTCGTCTTCCTGCGGGTGGCTCACGAGGCCCGTCCTCTCACTGTCGCCGACCGAGCATGTGGGGCGGCCGGCACGTGCTGTCCGCCGGGGATCCCGGCATTTTCATGGTCTTTTTCTTCGTCGCGGCAAAGTGGATAGGACGTACGGAAGCGCATAAACCGCTCGGATACGAGCCGGGCGCTCCCTGAGCGCCACATGGCCAGGGGTCATCCCTGAAGTAGGAGGAGGCTCATGTCTTCAGATAAGCGGACTCCGCTCAGGGTTTGCGCACAAGCGGTCAAACCAGTCAGTTCCCAGATGATGTGTCCGTGGAGCCGGCTTTCGTTTCGAGGTTCTTGCCGGTCCTCGGGGCCAACGTGTACCGGCGGCCATTATCGAGGACGCCGCCATCCTTCCACGCGATGACGCTATCACGCAGCGTAGGCGTCGGTGGTTGCCGCGATGGCGCAACAGGCGGTCGACACGGTAGAGGTGGYGCGCAAGGCGCCAGGTCACGATCACACGCACGGCGAAGCATGCCGCAGGACCCGGCCCCAGCCAGGCTCATGGATCGAATGGATGCCCGTTCCGCGGCGGTTTTTCCTCCGGCGAGCTGAAGGCGCCGGCTGTGGTGTTTGGGGCGCTCACTCACCCAGGAGCCCCTGATCGACGACACCGTCGAGGTCGGCGAAGAACCGGTCGGAGTCGAGTGGCGCCTCGTGCGCGAACATCGCGAGCACCTGTGCCGCCGGGACGAAGGTCCGGCGTCGGAGCGGGACCAGTTCCGCGATGTCCGTGGCATGTCTCGGGAAAAGGCCAGCAGCCGGCAGCCCGGCTGTCATCCCACCCTCCTCCGGTCGGCCCACACGCATGGTCATGGTCAGTTTAATACCATGATCACAGTCGTTCCGCGACCATGATCGCGGTCGGTTTGAAGTCATGGTCACGGTCGTTCCGCGAACATGGTCACGGTCGTTTCGCGAACATGGTCACGGTCGTTTCGCGGGCATGACCGCGACGGGTCTGACGTTCCGGCGTTTCCGGGGCGGCCCTGTCACGGCGGAGCCGGGTGGGCCGGAGCGCTCCGGCCCAAGCTGGCGGTCCCCGAGGCCGAAGGATGTGAGTCCAGTGCTGTCCAGCAGCACTAAAACTCACATCCTTCGATGTCCGCCGACCCGATTTGGCGAAAGCGGCAGACGGCTTCTAACGCTGGGTGCCGCCGGGGTCGGGTGGGGTGGTGCGGGGGCCGGGGTGGTGGCGGCCGGTGATGATCCAGGTGCCGGCGACTGTCAGGAGGGCGAACAGCAGGAGGCCGGCGCCGAGGAGGGCGAGGAGGAGCGCGCGGTCGCGCAGGGGCAGGGCGCCGGTGAGGGTGATCTGGAGTGAGCCGACAGCGAACGCGATGGCCGCGGTGAAGACGGTGACGAGTTCGACGGCGCGGATGGCGGAGGTCTGGAGAGTCCGGCGGAGGTCCCGGTTGGCGGTGTCCTGGTCACGCCAGCGGGTCTGCTGGTCGCTGGTCCAGGCGGCGCGGTCGAGCCCTTCCTGGATCATCGCCCGCTCCCGTAGGTACTGCCCCTGGAGCAGTTCGTGGCTGATCCTGGCGCCGATCGCGGGCAGGAGCCGCAGCGCGGTGTCGATGGTGGCCAGCGCGTCGGTGTAGTCGCCGCACATGCGCTGTCCGCTGGCGAGGCGGAACCGGAAGAGGTGGTMGTCGGGGTACTCCGCGACGGCCTCGGCGGCGTGCCGGCGCAGCTGTTCGCCCTGGCCGGGGAACGGCGGGGCGGCCCACAGGGCGTTGAGGCAGACGTCGACGACGGCGCGGGAGCGCGGCGCCGTGCTCCAGGCGGTGTCGAGGAGCTCGAGCGCGTGACTGGTGGTGATGGTGCGGCTGCCGAAGGCGGCGAACGCGCGTAGACCCGTGAACAGCGGGTCGTCGCGGTGCTGGCCGGCGGCGACGGCGAGCAGGGAGGATTCGAGGAACTGGTGGAGTTCGTCGAACCAGAAGTTCGCGCGCAGCTTGCCGGCATGGTAAAGCGTGGCGAAGTAGCAGATGTCGGTGGAGCCCTGGAAGGTCTCGACGATCCGGCCGGTGGCGAGGGTGAGGTCGTGGCGGGACTCGACGGTGTCCTTGGTGATGAAGGCGTAGCCCAGCGACCACTTCTCGATGATGTCCGGGCGGACGGGCGGGTCGGTGTGGTCGTGTAGCCAGCGGGCGCAGCGGGCCGCGACCTCGACGGTGGGCTGGTGGAGCAGCCGGCGGCGCCAGTACCGGTCAGCGCAGATCAGCCAGGGGTCGGTGACGAAGTCCGCCGACGGGATGCGGAAGGGGGGTTCGACGTCCGCGTCGATCAGTTCGGCGGCGACCTCCTCGCAGACCCGGTCCAGCTCGCGGGAGTCGGCTGAGGCCACCCGGCCGAGTCGCGTGTTGATCGATGCGACGTCCATGTGCCCCCTCCGCTGGATCTTATCGGCATATCTATCACACGAATTCGACTCGGACTGATACACATTGCGAACATGTGGGTGGATGTGGTCACCGCGGTACACGCCGAATACGCCGGATACCTGCCGGCGGCGTGGGACTCGCTGCACCGCCAGCGCCATCCCCACTGGACGTGGCGGGTCCAGGTCGACGGGCCTCCCGGGGAGGTTCTCGACGCGCTGGCCGCCTGCGGAGCGGCGGACGACGGCCGGGTCCGGATTGCCGCGCACGGCACCGATGAAGGCCCCGCGGTCACTCGCAACATCGCCCTCGGCTCGTGCACCGCGCCGCTGGTGCAGAACCTCGACGCCGATGACGAGCTCGAACCCGGCGCGCTCGCAGCCCTCAGCGGCGCGCTCGCCACCCACACCCACGCCGGCTACGCGGTCGGCCACGCCCGCGACCTGCACGCTGACGGGACCCTGCGCACCGCGCCGCTGGCCGTGCCCGCCGGACCGCTGGCACGCGGAGCGCTCGCCGTCGCCTGGGCGTCCGCCTTACCCGACCGCACGCTGCCACCCGTACATCCGGCAGGGGTGATGTGGCGGCGGAACCTGCTTCTCGCCGTCGGGGGGTGGGCCGCGCTGCGCGGCGTCGAGGACACCGCGACCCTCATCGCCGGCTCCGCGCTCGCCACCGGCATTCTGCTCGACGTCCCAACGTTGCGCTACCGCCGCCACGACGCCCAGCGTTCCCGCCGGAACAGCAACTTTTCGGGGGGGGGGTCTCAGTATTTGCTTATTTGGCAGCGCGCCTCCCTGCTCGCGGCCGGACCTCCCTGGGAAGATTGGGACTGAGGGTTTCACCCCGACGTCCGGGTTCACCACCAGCTTCGGTCCGCGCCACGCGCACCGCCCCCCGTCCTCGTCCATCCCGGGTCAATCCGGGCTGAGATCGACGAATTTACCGTCGGCGGCCAAACCGCCACAGTGACACCCGCGCGCCGTGCTGGGAATCGGGTGCCTTTGCCGCGAGGAGCACCTTCCGCTGCTTTCGGACCGTCGGAGGTGCGAGGACGCCCACGTGCCGAGATGCTGAGGTGCACGGCCCGGTCGGCCGGTTGGGCTGGTCGGCCGGTTGGCTGGTCGGCCGGTTGGCGGACGATCGCGGCCGCTGACGGCGGTGAGGATGCGCGGTCTGGAGGGGGCCATGCCCAGGAGCCGACGTGCGCGCGGTGACGGGCGTACCCCTCGGCCATCCGACGGCGCCGACGGAGCCGGCGGAGCCGTCGACGTCCGTGGCGCCGGCGGTGCCGCCGCGGACCGGATACGGCGGCTGTTCGGGCGGATGGCGACGGCTGTTCGGCGTGTTCGGGCGCGGCTGCGGGGCAGCGCGGCGGAGGATCTGGCATCCAGGCTGCGTCAGGGTGATCTGATCAACGGCGCGATGAATCTCGCCGCGCTCATTCTGATGATGTTCTTTCCGTTCATCATCGCGCTGGCCGCGTTGTCACCGCTGCGCTCCGGGGGCGCGGCAGAAGTGATCATCAGGCGGATGGGTCTGAGTCAGGAGGCCGCGCAGGCCGTCGAACGGCTTTTCGCACCACAGGACGGGACGGTCCGCAACGGCTGGTCGATACTGGGCGCGCTCTGGCTGATTCTCGGCGGCCTGAGCCTGGCCACGACCGTGCAGTCCGTCTATGTCAGGGTTTTCGGGCTTCGGCCGCTCGGGCTTCGCGGTGTCCCGGCCCAGGTCGGCTGGCTCTGCGGGCTCATTGTCTTTCTCGCCGGCACCACCGCCGCCGGGGCGCTGCTCACCGGCACCATTCCCGGTCAGATCGGCTACGGCCTGCTCAACACCGCGGGGCTGTTGTTCTTTGTCTGGGCCGGTGTCAGAGTGCTCACTCTCGGCCGGCTCGGGTGGCGCGAGGCCTGGCCGGCCGCCGCGTTCACGACGGTCGGCCTGACCGGTCTGGGCGTGGTGGGCAGGCTGACCTTTTCCTCGTCCATCGTCGCGAACGAGCGGAACTACGGGAGCATCGGCGTCGTTTTCACGATTCTTTCCTGGCTGATCGGTTTTGGTGTTGTCCTCACCGGAGGGGCGATCGTCGGAATGTGGCACAACGAGACGCGGAAACCGGCCACCCGCATCATGAAGAGAAAACGTGCCAAACGGGATTCCGGCCGCGGCGGCCGGAACCAGAATCGGGAGTCCTGACGTGACCAGGTGCCAGGGCGGGCGTGTCGACCGATGACCCGCCGGACTGCCGGGAACCAGGGCCCCGGCGCCAGGGCAGGAGGAGCCGTCGTGGCGGGCCGGGCCGTTCTCCCCACGCTGGCGGCGGCGCAGTTCCTCATGACCCTGGACAGCTCGGTCATGAACGTGTCGATCGCCACCGTGGCCGCGGACGTCGGCACCACGGTGACCGGCATCCAGACCGCCATCACCTTCTACACCCTGGTGATGGCCGCATTCATGATCACCGGAGGCAGGCTGGGGCAGATCCTCGGGCATCGGCGCGTGTTCACCCTCGGCTGCGTCGTCTACGGCTGCGGGTCGCTGACGACCTCCGTCGCAGGGAACCTCGCCGTCCTCATGTTCGGCTGGTCGTTCCTCGAAGGGGTCGGCGCCGCGCTGATCATGCCCGCGGTCGTCGCCCTCGTCGCGTCGAACTTCCCGCCCGGGCAACGGCCGCGCGCCTACGGGCTGGTCGCCGCCGCCGGCGCGATCGCGGTCGCGGCGGGCCCGCTTGTCGGTGGTCTGTTCACCACCTATCTGTCCTGGCGCTGGGTTTTCGCGGGCGAGGTCCTCGTGGTGGGCGTCATCCTGTGGCTGACCCGGGGGATTGCGGCTACGCCCCCGACGACAGCGCCTCCGACGACGACGGCGGCGGCGGGCGGGCGTCTCGATCTCGTGGGCGCCGCGCTGTCCGCGACCGGCCTGGCTCTCATCGTGTACGGCGTCCTGCGGTCGGGGAGCTGGGGCCTGGTCCGGCCGGCGCCCGGCGCGCCCGTCTGGCTGGGGCTCTCACCCGTGATCTGGCTGATCCTCGCCGGCGGGAGCATCCTGCGGCTCTTCGTCTGGTGGCAGGAACGCCGGCTCGCCCGACGTGCTGCCGTGCTGCTCGACCCGGTGCTGCTGCGCGATCGGACGCTACGGGCCGGGCTCACGTCGTTCTTCTTCCAGTACCTGCTCCAGGCAGGCCTCTTCTTCGTGGTGCCGCTGTATCTGTCGGTGGCGCTCGGGCTTTCGGCGGTCGCGACCGGTGTCCGTCTGCTGCCGTTGTCCATCGCCCTGCTGGTGGCCGCCGTCGGTATTCCCAGAGTCTTCCCACGTGCCTCGCCCCGGCGCGTTGTCCGGAGCGGTTTCCTCGCCTTGTTCACCGGTATAACGATCATGATTGCCGCGCTCGACGTCGGCGCCGGGCCGGAGATCGTGACATGGCCGATGCTGCTCGCGGGCCTCGGGGTGGGCGCGCTCGCGTCGCAGCTCGGCAGCGTCACCGTGTCCGCGGTCGCCGACGAGCGCAGCGGCGAGGTCGGCGGGGTGCAGAACACGGTGACGAACCTGGGCGCCTCGATCGGCACCGCGGCGGCCGGCGCGGTGCTCGTCTCCGTGCTGACCACGTCGTTCCTCACCGGCGTCCAGCAGGACCCCGCCGTGCCGGCAGACCTGGCCACGCATGCCGAGGTGCACCTGTCCGAAGGCATCCCCTTCCTGTCCGACCAGGACCTGAAGACCCGCCTCGACGAGGCCGGCGTCCCGCCGGACACCGCCGAGGCGATCACCACCGACAACGCGGGCGCCCGCATCGACGGCCTGCGCGCCTCCCTGTCGCTACTCGCCGTCATCGCCCTGGCCGCCCTGTTCCTCACCCACCGCATCCCGTCCCGACAACCAGCCCCGACACCAACACCGGTCGGAACGTGAGAAAAGGAGATCACGACAACGAGGGGCAACTGGCTGCTGTAGCAGCCACTTACGTACTCGTTCCGGGCTCGGGCGGTTGTTGGTGGATGATCGGTTTGCGTTGTGTGGTTCCTGGCCTGGCCTGGCCTGGCCTGGCCTGTGGTCGGGGGCGGGTGACGGGAATGACCTGGAGCAGATGCTCGAGGCCGGTGAAGCCACCTGGGTTGACTGTGTACCGGAGCGCCCAGAGTTGTTGCGGAAGGTGTCCGTCAGCATGCTCCCGGTAGGTGAGACGGGCCTTCGTCAGGGGAGAAGGCATGGCGGTCGTGCTCCGGCTGGTGGCTTTCGGCGCCGCTGTCTCCGGCGTGACAAGCCCGCCGGATCCGTAGTTCGGATGCCTCCGGATCCGGCGCTCGCCCTCCTCCAGATCCGGCACTTACTCCCCTCCAGATCCGGCATTCACCCCCCTCCAAATCCGTAGCTCAYGCCCCTCCAAATCCGTAGCTCGGGTAGAGTCTCGGYCGTGAGCACGCGGTTGCGCGGCCTGGTGCCGCGGCGGCTGGCGCCCATCGTCGCGAGCCGGATGCTCGAGGAGTCCGTGGTCCTTCTTCAGGGCCCCCGGTCGGTGGGCAAGTCGACCCTGCTCAGAAACCTCGCCGGTGAGGTCGGCGCGGAGTTGGTCGACCTGGACGACGTGGCCATACGCGACGCGGTGGCCCGGGACCCGGGCACGTTCGTCGCGGGCCCACGACCGGTCTGTATCGACGAGTACCAGCACGTCCCGCTTGTCCTCGACGCGATCAAGGCTGAACTCAACCGTGACGGCAGACCCAGTCGCTTCGTTCTGACGGGCTCGGCCCGCCACGAGGCGTTGCCCCGGGCTGCCCAGGCGCTCACTGGCCGTCTGCACCGGCTGCCGGTCTATCCGCTGTCGCAGGGTGAGCTCCGGGGGGTTCACGAGCACCTGTTGGAGGACCTGTTCGCCGACCCGGCCGCCGCCGTGGCCGCGGCCCGGCCGTCGGTGACCAGCGGTGAGGAGTACATCGACAGCGTCACGGCGGGCGGGTTCCCGTCGGTGCTCGCGCGGGCCTCGCTCGCGTCGCGGAGTCGCTGGCTTGACGACTACGTCCGGCTCAGCCTCGAACGCGACGTGAGGGAGCTTGTCAGGATCCGCCAGGCGGCTTCGTTGCCGGTCCTGTTCGAGCGGCTGGCGGGCCAGACCGCGCAGGTACTCAACATCGCTCGGGCCGCGTCGAGCGTCCGTCTCGACGAGAGGACCGCGTACAGCTATCTACGGCTGCTCGAGGCGGTGTTCCTGCTTTACCGTCTCCCGGCGTGGGGGAACACGCTTACCACACGGTCCACGGCGTCACCGAAAGTCCATGTTCTGGACTCCGGGGTAGCGGCTCGGCTGCTGCGGCTGACACCGCGGAAACTGGCCGCCCGTAACCCGACCACGCTCACCGAGTTCGGACATCTCCTGGAGACGTTTGTCGTCACCGAGCTGCTCAAACAGGCATCCTGGACGGACTGGGTCAGCGGGGCCGGCCACTGGCGCACCCGTGACGGCGACGAAGTCGACCTTGTTGTCGAACGTGATGACGGGATGCTGGTGGCGTTCGAGGTCAAGGCTGCCGGTCGGGTACCGGGTGAGGATCTCGTCCCGCTCCGCAAACTCCGCGAAGCCACCGGCGACGCCTTCGTGGCCGGTGTCGTGTTCTACCTGGGAACACGCTCGTACACGTTCGAGGACCGCCTGCACATCCTGYCCGTCGACACGCTCTGGGCCCCGTAGGCGACCGGGGCCGTGGAGCCGCCTCCGCTGACTGACGGTCCGTCCGGTCAGGTCGCTGGTTGCCAGGCCGAGAGAAGGTCGGACGGGTCCTGCACGAGATTCGCCCTGGCCGGATCCAGCGGTGACGGTGAAGAACAGGTAGGGGGCGCCGGCCTGATCGCGGAACTTCTGCACGAGGCGTGACTTGCCTACCTGGCGGCGGCCTCGGATGGCGAGCGCCGTCCCGGAACGCGAGGTGGTGACCCCATCCAGCCGTTTCCGCAGGAGAGCGAGCTTGGCCGCTCGTCCGACAAAGCCCGTCGTCACACCTGAACCGCATCTATGTAGATGTCATCTACATAGATGCGTACTACCGAAGGGCGCGGCCGGGCATCTGGAGTCATCACGGAGGGTGTCCGGCCGCGGGTTCCCGGTGGGCGGGAAGGTTCTTCGCCGAGAAAACGGATCTCCGTGTACGAGTCCGCATGCCGTCGCGTTGGTGGCTGCCAAGATGGCGACTGCGCTGTAGTCGCATGACGAGAAAGGCTCCTACACCGGTGCGGTTCGATGCCGCCGTCGCGGTACGCCTACAGGCGTATGTGGCCACACATCCAGGTCTTTCCCTGTCATCAGCGGCGAACCGGCTGGTGGACGAGGGGCTGCGGACGACGGAACATCCCGGCATCACCTTCCGGAGTTTTCTGGCTCGTCCGTCCCCGCTCCTCTGCCGGCGCGCTCCGTGGCTGGGACGGACGACGCCCGCCCGCGTGGGCGGATCTTTCCGCGGGACGGCGCCCGGCCTGCGGGCCAGTCGAGGAACTCGGCGCCTATGTGCGGCAGATCACCGCTGATGACGGAGAGGAACCAGGGCATGCCATACCTGGGGGTCGTGCCATACCTGGAGATCGACGGCCTGGTTCGTCGGAAACTGCCGCGTCCCGGGCAGGATGGAACGGTGACCAGAGGCCCTGAGCTGATCGGCGGGGTGGAGCACCGCGTCATCCAGGTCGTCGACTACGACCCGGCATGGCCTGTGCGGTTCCAGGCGGAACGAGGCCGGATAGAAGCGGCGCTCGGCTCGCGGGCCCGGCGCGTCGCGCACATCGGCTCCACGTCCGTCCCGGGTCTTGCCGCCAAACCGATCGTGGACATCCAGGTCAGCGTGCCGGATCTGGAGGACGAGCCGGGCTACGTGGCGCCGCTCGAAGCGGCCGGGTACAGGCTTCGGGTCTGGGCCGCGGAGCATCGCATGGTCCGCACCCCGGATCTCGCGGTCCATGTCCACATCTGCCCGGTGGACCGGTAGATGTCAAGTCAAATGAGACAGTTGGTCGTTACTCGGTTGGCTTGGGACTGGCTGGTTGATCCACACGGTCTCGGGTAGACGGGGTG
>NZ_MOME01000077.1:0-10873 GCF_001983005.1 Protofrankia sp. BMG5.30
CGGCCACGGCGGCTTCGCCGCGCTGCTGCTCGGCTCCACCGGCCACCAGTGCGTCCTGCACGCCGCCTGCCCGGTGGCCGTCGTACGCCCGTAGCGGGAGGCGTCAGCGCCTCGACGTGCCGCGGGCCTTCGAGACTCCCGCAGGACTCCTGCCGGGCCGTGGCCACGGTGCGCGCGGAGGAACCGGACCTCGTCAACGACGACCAGGACGCCTTCGCGGGCGATCATGAGCGTTTGCGGCGAACGGGACATCCGGCCGTTTCCGTCGGCCCAGGGGTGGATGGACACAAGGTGCAGATGCGCCATCGCCGCTCGCACCAGCGGATGGATGAAGATCTTCACAACGTGGCGGCCGCGGCAAAACAGGACAGATCGGTCCTTTTACGGAATACGCGGAATACAAAGCTCGTCCACCGGCGGTTGCGCATCTCGGGTCGAGGCGTCCGACAGATCCCACACGCATGATCGTGCCGATTCGCGGAAGACCCGTCCGGCTGTCTCCTCGGCCCGCTCGCTCTCCGACCCGCTCGACGGCCGGGCTGTCTCGCCCGCCACGGTGGCAGCCACCGCGACAGGCCGGTCGGCTGACTGACATCCGACGTCTGATGGTGACATCCGATGACGTCGGATCGTCACGGCTGGGGGATGATGGCGTCGGCCCGATCCTCGGGTGCGGCTGCGTGTCCGCGACGGGAGGAGTTTGTGGATGTCCGCACGCTCGTCGGTGGCTCTCGACGTCCGACTGCTGGCGCGGGTGACGGACCGGGTGCTGCTGGCCCAGCCTCCCGCAGACGCCTGGTATGTCCTGCCGGGTGGCCCGGTCGAGTCGGGCGAGGGCATCGAGCCCGCTCTTGACCGCCATCTCGACGGTCTCGGCGGCCCGAAGGCGTCCGCGTGGCGGTTCGCCGGCGCGGTGGAGCACGCCGACGCACCCTCCGACCGGGCTGCCGGGGAGCCGCCGGCCGGCCACAGCCTGACGATCCTGTTCGCCGCCGACTGGCCGGCGGCCGTCCCGCTGCCGGAGGCCTGGCGGGGGAACAGGGTGCGGGCCGTCGACATCGGCCTGCTGCTGGCGACCCGGCTGCGTCCGCTGCCGGTCGCCTGGGTGGTACGACGCTGGCTGGCGGAGGGCTGGCCGCTGTGGCGGGGCGCGGTCCCGGCCGGTCGGGAGCCGGGCTGGGCCGGGCTGCGCCCCTCGTTGGCGTCCCTGCGCGCGCAGCTCGCCGCCCGGCGCGACGAACTGCGCAGCAACAGGTTCCGGGACGCGGCGGTGGCGATGTGCGCCCTGGTCACCGCCGCCGACGGGCGTGTCGACCCGGCGGAACGCGACGGGCTGCGGGGCTTCGTGGCCACCGACCCGGTGATGTCGCAGTTCCCGGCGGACGAGTTGGAGGCGCTGTTCGACAGCCATCTCACCCGGCTGCAGGACGATGTCGCCACCGGGAAGCTGGCCGCCCTTGCCGAGATCACGAAGGTGCGGGGCCGGGTCGGCGAGGCCGCCGCGGTGGTCCGCATCGGTGAGGTCATCGGCCGCATCGACGGCGACTTCACACCGAGTGAACAGGCTGTGGTGCGGGAGGTGATCGGCGAGCTCGGCCTCGACCCGGCCGAGTTCGCCGCGCAGACCGTCGCGCCCGGGCTTACGTGATCGGTTCCGGTGGCCGCGGGAGGCGACCATGCGGGGTCACGTCCATGCGGGGTCACGTCAACGCGGGTGGAGCGGGACCCGGCCGCCACCGGACCTGTCGCCCGGCCTCACCTGTCGCCCGGGCCTCGCCGGACCGGAGACCGCCTGGATCACCGCCCGCACCGACCAACATCCATCAGACACGTCCTGGTCTGGAGCGCCGATGCCCCCCACCATGCCGACCGAGGTCAGCGCCCGTGCCGTCATCCTCGCAGGGGACCGCGTACTGCTGGCCAACCGTCGCGGCCAGTTCTGGTACTTCCTGCCCGGCGGCAACGTCGGGCCCGGGGAGACCGTGGAAACCGCGCTGCGCCGGGAAACCTCCGCGGAGGCCGGGTTCGGTGTCAGTGATCTGGAGTTCATCGGCTGCGTCGAACACACCTATGTCGAGGACGACAGACGGTTCCACGAGCTGAACGTCGTGTTCGCCGCCGATCTGCCGTGGGGTGCGGAGATCGGGAGCCGGAAGGACGACATCGACATCAACTCCGTCGCGTTACGCGAGCTGCCAAACCTTGATCTGCGCCCCGCGACCCTCACCGACATGATTCTCGACTGGGTGGGCAGCCGCCGGCCCGGCTGGCATGCGGCGGGCCGCTGACCGGGACCCGCGGCACACTCACGCACACGCGGCCCGGTGCGGGGACGGGCCCGGCGGGGCTGAGTCATGGCATGGACGCGCCGCTGCCCCTCCGACCCGACCGACGCCGAGCGGACACGGGCCGAAACCGAACCGCCACCGCCACCGCCCGAAGAACGGGCCACGAGGCAGGGCCTCGTCCGCCTCCTGCCGCGGGGGCAGGGAAATGGAGGAAAACGGATCCCACCAGGCCTCGGCGACACCGGCGTTCCGTGGGAGAATCACGCTGACGGTGCGGGACCGGCGTTCGGGGCGGGAGCGGTGCGGATCGAACCGGCGGACGACGCCATGTTCCAGGAGCACGACGCCTGGCGCTACGACCCGCCCTACGACTTCTACGACAGTGACGGCTTGCCCGTGAAGAACCCCGAACGGTTCTTCGCCGCCCGCGACGACGACGGCGCCCTCGTCGGCTTCTATTTTTTCGAACTCCACGACGACGCGCTGTTCTACGGGTTCGGCCTGCGGCCCGATCTCACCGGCCGCGGGCTCGGCGAACGGTTCGTGCTGGCCGGCCTGGAGTTCGCCCGCCCCATCTACGGGCGGCGCCGGGTCACACTCCACGTCGCGGCCTTCAACGAACGCGCCATCCGCCTGTACCGGCGCCTCGGTTTCACCGAGACCGGACGGCACACCGAGACGTTCGACTGCTACGGGGCCGTGGAGTTCATCGACATGGAAAAACCCGCTGAGCACCGCCGGCGTCCAGCAGGCCAGCGATCTGTGACAGTCGCCTGGCGGCGGCTTGACGAGCCCGACTTCGCGTTGCTGCGGGGATGGCTGGAGCAACCACATGTTGCCCGGTGGTGGAACCACGAGAGCACGTCCGAGGCCGTCCACCGCGACTTCGGCCCCGCGGCCCGCGGCGAGGAGCCGTCGGAGGACTTCCTCGCCCTGCTCGACGACCGGCCCGTCGGGCTGGTGCAACGCTGCCGCCTTGCCGACTACCCCGAGTACCGCGACGACCTGGCACCCATCGTCGACGTCCCTGCCGGTGCCATGAGCATCGACTACCTGATCGGCGAACCCGCCCAGACCGGGCACGGCCTGGGCACCCGCATGATCGCATCAATGGTCGCCCGGACCTGGCCCGACCATCCTGAGGCCACCTGCGTCGTGGTGCCGGTCGTGGCGGCCAACCGGGTGTCGTGGCGTGCCCTGGAGAAAGCCGGCCTCCGACGCGTCGGACAGGGGCCCATCACACCGGACAACCCCGCCGACGATCCCCTGCACTACGTGTACCGCGTGGACCGGCCCTCGACGTCCTGACAGCGGAAGACCGCTACGACACCGGCGGCACGCTGACCTCCTCACCGACACGGGCCAGGTTCGAAGGTCGATGGCTGTGCCGCGTCTCCTGGAGCGTCAACCTCCGCGGCGTGCTCGCGGCGAGGCGCCGGAGACCAGACCGACCATACCGATCGGATTCGTTGGGTACGTCGGATTCGCTGGATACGCTGCCCGCCATGACGTCGGCGCCCCTGGCTGGCGGGTATCCCGCCGACAGCCGCCCGTTCAGGCTCGGCTTCCTCAGCCACGTCCACGGTGCGGGGCGGTCCGCCCGCACGGTCTACCGGGATCTCGTCGAGTTCTTCGTCGCGGCCGAGGAGCTCGGTTTCGACGGTGGTTTCGTCGCCCAGCACCACCTGCGCCAGGACTACGGCCGGCTGCCGTCCCCGCTGGTGCTGCTGGCCGCCGTCGCCGAGCGCACCAGCCGGATCGAGCTCGGCACCGCGGTGGTCACGCTGCCGCTGGAGGACCCGCTGCGCCTCGCCGAGGACGCGGCCGTGCTCGACGAGCTCAGCGGCGGCCGGGTGCAGCTCGGTCTGGGCAGCGGCGGGGCGAACCTCGACGCGTTCGCCGCTTTCGGCCGGGACATCGAACGCGGCCGGGAGCTGTTCGTCGATGCCGTCCGCACCGTCGACGGCATCCTGCGCGGCGGCCGGCCGCGCGCTCCCGCCCAGCGGCCGGCCGGCGGGCTGTCACTCAACCCGCCGGCGAGCGGGCTCGCGAACCGGATCTGGCAGGCCACCTCGTCGGCCGACGGGGCCCAGCTCGCCGCGTCCCTCGGCCATGGGCTGATGCTCGGCTCCGCCGTGCACGACCCGCGCGCACCGTGCAGCGCCCGCTCGCCGAGGCGTACCTGAGCGCCTGGGTGCCCGGCAGTGTCCCGCGGCCCCGGATCGCCGTCATCAGAGCGGTCTTCCCGGCCGGGGACCGGGAGGCCGCCGCCGCCGACCTCGACCCCGCGCTCCAGCTGGTGTTCCGGGCCTTCGCCCGCGGCGGCTTCGCCGAGGACGTGCCACGGACCCGGGACGAGGCGATCAGCCGGCTGAACGTGCACCTGGGCCGACCGGAGGAGATCGTCACCAGTCTGCGCGCCGACCCGGCCCTGCTTGAGTTCGCCGACTACGTCGTCCCCGTCGTCAGCCACGAGGCGTCCACCCTCGACGCCGACCTGCGCCGGCTGGAGAGCGTCGCCCGCGAGATCGCCCCGGCGCTGGGCTGGCATCCGGCCGGTTCGGCGGTGGCAGCGGAATCCTCGTGACCCGGCGCCCGGAGCTGTCTGTCCACGGCGCCGGGGCCGCTGCGGTCACGGCTGCCGGCGCCGGCCGCGCCGTGATGCCCCGGGCATCCGACGACCCGTCCGAGGCGGCTCGGCGTCTCGCGCTGCTGACCTGCCTCGCGGCCGGGTTCACCACACTGCTCGACCAGGCCGTCGTCACCCCGGCCGTGCCGTCGCTGACCACGTCGCTGCATGCTTCGAAGGAGCAGGTGCAGTGGCTGCTGGCGAGCTACTCGCTGACCTTCGGACTCGCGCTGGTGCCGGCCGGGCGCCTCGGTGACCTGCGGGGCCGGCGCCGGCTGTTCCTCGCCGAGGTCGGGCTGTTCGGTGCCGGCAGCCTGCTGTCGGGGCTCACGCCCGCCGTCGGGTTCGCCATCGCGGCCCGGCTCGCGCAGGGCATCGGCGGTGGCATGATCAGCTCCCAGGTGCTCGGCACGATCCAGGACCTGTTCGACGGCCACGGCCGGGCCAGAGCGATGGGCGCCTACGGCACGGCCGGCGGCGTCGCGGGGGTTGCGGGTCCGCTGGCCGGCGGCCTGCTGGTGACCATGCTGCCGCTCGACCTGGGCTGGCGCGCGGTCGTGGCGATGAGCGCTCCGCTCGCCGCCGGCACACTCGTGCTCGGCGCCTGCCACCTGCCCCGCCGGTCGGGATCGCCGAGCCGGCCTGCCCGGCTCCCCTCCCCCGCGCGGGCCGCCGCCGCGGTCCGGACAGACGTCCCAGGGCTTGCGTTGCTGGCCGCGGCGACGCTGGCCGGGCTGCTGCCGTTCGTGCGACCGGAGCTGCCCGGCGCGGGGCGGGCCGGGCTGGGCGCCGTGGCGCTGGCCGCTCTCGCAGGCTTCGCCTGGTGGGAGCGCCGTGCCGGGACACGCGATCCCGGCCGGGTCATCCTGCCGCCGGTGCTGGCCCGCGCACCCGGCTTCGTGGCCGGCACGCTCGTCTCCACGTTCTGGTTCGGCGCGCAGCTGGCCCAGTCGGTCGTGGTGACGCTGTTCCTGCTGGGCCCGCTGGACGTACCGGCGATGCTCGTGGTGGCCGCCCGGCTGCCGGCGGCGGCCGCGATGGCCCTGGCCTCGGCGGTGAGCTGGTGTGCCGCCACCCGGTTCGGCACGCCAGCGATCAGTGCCGGGCTCGCGGCCGAGGCGCTGCTGCTCCTGGCCCTCGCCGCCGCGCTGCCGCACACGAGCGCGACGGGCGCGCTGGCGCTGCTGTTCGGCGTCAACACGCTGTCGGGTCTGGTGGGCGGGCTCGTCGACTCCCAGAACCGCGCCCAGACGTTGCTGCACAGCCCGGACGGCCCGCGCCGCTCGCACCGCCCACGCCGCGGGCGCTGTCCTCAGCCGGCCGGGTGAACGGGCCGGCTGGGTGGGTGGGTCAGCGGCCGGTCCGTTTCGGCTGGCTGACGCTGTTGCCGAACTCGTCGATGAGACCGGCGCGGCGCAGCGCGTCGGCGAGCGCGCCGTCGGGCACGTCGTTCGACCCGCCGCGGCGGCCGCGGGGCTGTGCCCCGCCGGAACGCGCCCCGCCGGAACGCGCCCCGCGGGCGGCCCCGGAGCCGGCGGCACCACGCTCACGGGGACCGGCCTGGCCCTGGCCCCCGGCACCGCGCTCGCGGTGGCGCCCGGAACCCGATGACGAACCCGACGACGCGCGCTGGTCGGCCCGGCTGCCGCCGGTGTTGTTGTCGTCGTCGAGTCGCAGCGTCAGCGAGATGCGTTTGCGGGCGATGTCGACGTCGAGCACCTTCACCCGGACGATGTCACCGGGCTTGACCACCTCGCGCGGGTCGGAGACGAAGTTCCGCGACATCGCCGAGACGTGGACGAGCCCGTCCTGGTGCACCCCGACGTCGACGAACGCGCCGAACGCGGCGACGTTGGTGACGACACCCTCCAGCACCATGCCGGGCGCGAGATCGGCAAGCGTCTCCACGCCCTCGGCGAACGCCGCGGTCCGGAACGCCGGACGCGGGTCACGGCCCGGCTTCTCCAGCTCCCGGAGGATGTCGGTGACGGTCGGCAGACCGAAGGTGTCGTCGACGAAGTCCGTCGGACGCAGCGCCCGCAACGTCGAACTGTTACCGATCACCGTCGCAATGTCACTATCCGTGGCCGTTAGGATGCGGCGTACCACCGGATACGCCTCCGGGTGCACGCTGGAGGCGTCCAGCGGGTCGTCGCCGCCGCGAATGCGCAGGAAGCCGGCGCACTGCTCGAACGCCTTCGGCCCCAGCCGCGGGACGTCGACGAGCGCCCGGCGGGACCGGAACGGGCCGTGGGCGTCCCGGTGGCGCACGATGTTCTCCGCCAGCCCCTCGCCAATGCCCGACACGCGCGTCAGCAGCGGCGCCGAGGCGGTGTTGACGTCGACACCGACGGCGTTGACGCAGTCCTCCACCACCGCGTCCAGCGAACGCGACAGCTTCACCTCGGAGAGGTCGTGCTGGTACTGGCCGACCCCGATCGAACGAGGGTCGATCTTGACCAGCTCCGCCAGCGGATCCTGCAGCCGGCGGGCGATGGACACCGCGCCGCGCAGCGACACATCCAGCTCGGGCAGCTCCCGCGAGRCATAGGCGGACGCGGAGTACACCGAGGCGCCGGCCTCGGACACCACCACCGAGGTGAGCCTGAGCTCCGGATGCCGCCTGGCCAGCTCGCCCGCGAGCCTGTCGGTCTCCCGGGACGCGGTCCCGTTGCCGATCGCGACCAGCTCGACGTTGTGGGCGCGCGCGAGCCGGGCGAGGACGGCGATCGACTCGTCCCAGCGCCGCCGCGGCTYGTGCGGGTAGATCGTCTCGGTCGCCACCACCTGGCCGGTCGGGTCGACCACCGCGACCTTCACCCCGGTGCGCAGCCCCGGGTCGAGCCCCATGGTCGCCCGCGCGCCCGCGGGCGCCGCCAGCAGCAGGTCGCGCAGGTTCACCGCGAACACCCGGACGGCGGTGTCCTCCGCCGCCTGCCACAGCCGCATCCGCAGGTCGATGTCGAGGTGGACGAGGATGCGGGTCCGCCACGCCCAGCGGACCGTCTCCAGCAGCCAGCGGTCGGCCGGGCGGCCGTTGTCGGCGACGGCGAAGCGCGCGGCGACGGTGACCTCGTAGCTGCTCGGCTGTGCCGCCGTCTGCCGGGGCACGGCCACGGCCGCTGTCGCTGCCGCCGGCCCGTTGGCGTCAGCGCCGTCCCCGCCGGCGGCTGGCCCGCCGGCACCGTCCGCGTCGGCGGGCTCCGGTTCGAGGGTGAGGTCGAGGACCTCCTCCTTCTCGCCGCGGAACAGCGCCAGAATCCGGTGCGAGGGCAGCGAGGTGAAGGGCTCGGCAAAGTCGAAGTAGTCGGCGAACTTGGCGCCGGCGTCCTGCCGGCCCTCCCGTACCCGGGAGACGAGCCGGCCGCGCGTCCACATCCGCTCACGCAGCGTCCCGATCAGGTCCGCGTCCTCGGCGAAACGCTCGACCAGGATGGCCCGCGCACCCTCGAGAGCCGCGGCCGTGTCGGCGACACCCTTGTCCGGGTCGACGAAGGTGGCGGCCGTCGCCTGCGGATCCTGCGACGGGTCGGCCAGCAGCGTCTCGGCGAGCGGCTCCAGACCGGCCTCCCGGGCGATCTGGGCCTTGGTGCGCCGTTTGGGCTTGTAGGGCAGGTAGATGTCCTCCAGGCGGGCCTTGGAGTCGGCGGCCAGGATCTGCGCCTCGAGCGCGTCGTCCAGCTTGCCCTGGGCGCGGATCGACTCCAGGATCGCGGCGCGCCGGTCCTCCAGCTCGCGCAGGTAGCGCAGCCGCTCCTCAAGGGTCCGCAGCTGGGCGTCGTCGAGCATGCCGGTCGCCTCCTTGCGGTAGCGGGCGATGAACGGCACGGTGGCCCCGCCGTCGAGCAGGTCGACGGCCGCGGTCACCTGCCCCTCACGCACGCCGAGCTCCTCGGCGATCCTGCGATGAACCGACGTCGTCACGATCTCGATCCGCCTCCGTGGCCGGGGTCCTGATGAGGTGTCGGGGACCAGCTTGCCCGACCGGCGGGCCCACCGACGCATCAGCCCCGTCTCATCAGCTCCGGGCTGCTACCTGATCGCTCCGGGATGGCTCAGAGCGATCCCGGAGCGATCCAGGCCTTCCCGGACTGGCCCGACCAGCCCGCCCGGTCGGGGTCACGGGCGCGGCCCGATCCGGCCGGACGGGGCCGCATCGCGTTGGCCCCGTCCGCCTGGGACACAGGGCTTCCGAAGATCGAAATCGTGGGGTTTCCGAAGATCCGGAAGGCTCCTCTCGGATGGTGGCGACCCCCACACCGATCCGCCCGCAAGCCGTGTAGAGTCTTGGTTCGTTGCAGGTCCGGGTGGCGGAATGGCAGACGCGCTAGCTTGAGGTGCTAGTGCCCTCTAAGGGCGTGGGGGTTCAAGTCCCCCCTCGGACACTCTCGTTCGTACATGATCGCATGAGGCTTGGCCTCTGCGATCACTCGGTGGGCTCCTGGTTCGTAGGTCAGATGGAGGCCGAGCTGGGTGTAGATCTTCGCTTTGTCAGTCGGGTCGGCCGCGGTGAGGACGGCGACGATGTCGCCCACGGCGGTGACCATGTCATAAATCTCCTGTTCGGTCATGCGTTGGCGGTGGCTGCTGGCGCGTAGGCGGGCCTGGGCGGCGGCGCGTTCGGTGTTGGCTTTGGCGATCCAGCGGGCGACGATGACGGGGTCGGTGCCGGCTTCGAGGGCGAGCCGGTAGCACTCCAGCTTGGTGTCGCAGTCGGCGATCGCGCGCCGTGCCCGGTCGAGCTCGGCGTCGCGGCCGATGTCGGCTTCGTCGTCCTGGGCGGCGGTGAGAGCGGCGATGGTTGCGGGGAGCCGGGGTGGGGTGAAGGCACGGGCCAGCCAGCGGTCAAGGTGGGGGATGATGAGTTCCTCGCGGACGTAGACACTGCGGGGATGCTTGATGTGGTTGGTCAGGGCGTACTGGTCGGGGTAGACGCAGCGGTAGTGGGGTTTGCCGTTGTTCCAGCTGCCCTGCATGCGCCGCTGGCAGATCCCGCAGCGCATCCGGCCGCGCAGCTGGTAGGGGTGGGGGCGATCAGCTCCCAGCGGGCGTCGGACAGCTCACTGGGGTAGGGCTTGCGTGGGCTCATGACGGAGGCTTCTCCCTGGCCGGCGCGGTCCCAAACCAGCCGGACGGGGCACCGGTCGTCCGGCTGGGAGGAAGTTTCCGGGTCATCGTCGAACCAGACGGACACCGGACCRTATACCCACGCTCGACGGACAGCGTGCTCTCGACCCTGGGACGGACGAACACCTCCTTACCGGATAAAGGCTGTAAAAGCCATCGAGGTCAAAGGTATCCTCTCCACACCAGAGTCACGTAAAACCTCCAGTAAGAGGATGTCTCACGTGGTTCTGACGGATCATGTTCCATGATCTGAGGGGTGGACGACCGTCTTGCCCTGCGCTTGGTAYCGGATGGGCTCTGGGACCTGGTGGAGCCCTCTGTGTCAGTCTCGGGTGAGACATCCGCTGGGTGCGGGTTGGCTACAGAGGGCGTGATCGGAGATCCTCGTGTTCGTGGAGTCAGAGTCCCAGGAGCGTCCTGGCCGGTCCTCACCGCGTGACCCGGCGCCGCGTCCGTCGCGGCGGGTGTTCAGCACGGCGTACAAGCTGCGGATCGTCGCCGAGTACGAGAACGCCCCGCACGGGGAGAAAGGTGCGATCCTGCGCCGGGAGGGATTGTTCTCGTCGCATGTGGTGGAGTGGACCCGTGCCCGTGATGCGGGTGCTCTCGGGGGATCGGGCGTTGCGGCCCGCGGTCCTGCGGAGAAGAAGCCGGGGAAATCGGCGGAGCAGATCGAGGTGGAGAAGCTGCGGCGGGAGAACGAGCGGCTAAAGGCACGTCTCGTGACCACGGAGACCGCACTGGACATCATGGGAAAAGCGCGCGCTCTTGGAACAGATCTCCGAGAGCGCGGACACCGAACGGCCGTAGACCAGGTATTGAACGACGC
>NZ_MOME01000078.1:0-8318 GCF_001983005.1 Protofrankia sp. BMG5.30
TTTGCCGCACTGTGAAGCGTCATTGCATTTTCCTCAAGACCGCCAAGCATACGGGCCGAGTGGGCGAGCAACTCGATCGCATCGACATCAAGCTGCGGTCGATCAAAGGCTTCATAAACCAGCTCTCTAATTGCGAATGCAATTTCCTGATTCGTGGTAGCGATGTCGTCGAGGGCGGCATCAATTCCCTCGCGAGTCGCTTCTACTGCTTCACCTATCATATTTTCCAGTCGCTGTTCTGTGACCGCAGACAACGCCTTTAGGCGATTACCCAGGTCGCCTTCTGCCTTCTTTTTCCATTCACGTAGAAGAGAGGCCGGGTACCGGTCTCGGGTCGGGGTTCGATCGATGACCTTATGATGTACGGTACAAAGAAGTATTAGGTTACCGAAAGCCTGACGTTCGGCAAGCGACATCGCCGGGTCGTAGCGGGCTCCGCTCGGTTCTAACGCACAGATATGCGCAACATCAACATTTGTGAGAGGTTCGCCATCGACGAACTTCATCACCGGCTCTCTGTAACTAGGTTCATAGCAATATCCCCGGGCGAGCGTAAATAGAGCGTTCTTCACCCCGGCCGCAAAGTCCGGTCTACCCACCCCGCCTCCTGTATATTTCTCCGCGAGCACCTCAAGGTGCTACCATCGATCGATCATACCGGATCCACGGAGCGATGAATACAGCCCAACTTGGCATTCGCTCTGGTTCTACTGGGACGGGTTGGCCTGCCCTCAGACAGTCACGTACGGTTGCTGCGGCAGCCTGGCTTCTTCCCTTCGTAGACACCGCGGTTTCACACTCCAACTGCCTCCCCCAGTACAGCCGCCATTCGCGTACAGCCAAGCCCAGAGATGACGGCGGATGCCCCCGGATCGCGAACAGTCCGAACAACGGAGATTAATGGACGACTACCGCCGTAGCAAGCCGCTCTTGTCATTGGGTAGTCGGTGAACCCAAGGAAGAGACTGCCTCGCCGCTTCCGCTCCTTGACGCGCAGGACGCGCCTGCAGTGAGGGTCGGCTTGCCATCGAGTGTCGTGCCGCTCGCTGCTGTGGTCCAGGGCGGGACACGCGGCGCTCACGACGTACCGTGACCGCGACCGGAGGGGCGTCGTACTGCAGTTGTACTGCAACGGGGGCGGACGTCCGTGGACGCTGGCGGACATCACCAAACCTGTGACCTGCACCGGCGGACGGCGGTGGACGTTCGTAGACGGTGCGCCGAGGGCTACGGATCAAGAGGTTGGGGGTTCGAGTCCCTCCGAGCGCACGCTGGTTGAGGCAGGTCAGAGCCCCGCAGCCGATCACACGGCGCGGGGCTCTGGGCTTTCAAGATCTTAAATACTGCAATTCGTACTGCAGATGGAAACGATCAGGGCTTCGTGGAAGGCAACGACCGGTCAGGCGATCTGGCGGAGGTCGTTGCCATAATCGAAGATTATCCGCATGCGGGCACCCAGCGCCCGGGCGTACCGGCTCAGCGTCGCGACCTCGTTGGCGTCGAGATCACCGTTCTCGATCTGACTAACCCGGCCCGGGGAGACACCCATCAGCTCGGCCACCTGACGCTGAGTCAGCCCCAGTCGCCTGCGCTCCTCAGCCAGATGGAATGCACTAACCCATGCCTCGGTGCGCGCCCGCTCAGCGGCTAGCGCCTCACCGTCGCCGTCGTGCAGTTCGGCGCGGATGTCGTCCCAGTCGTGGAACTCGGTCATGAGCCCTCCCGCCGCTTCCTCTCCACGGCCAGCCATCCGCCATACGCGACCTCAGCCGCGGGGATCGCTGTCCTGTACCACCGCGACCAGTCGCCAGCCTTGTTGCCGGCGACCAGCAGTACCGCCTGCGACCAGGGGTCGAAGACAAAGATCACCCGTATCGCGACATCACGGCCCGACCGTGGACGCAGCTCCTTGAGATTCTTGACTGTCGACCCCTGCAGCGTGTCGACCAGCGGACGCCCGAGCCCAGGCCCGATCTCGGCGAGCATGTCGATCGCCACGTTGACCGACCGGTAGGCACCCGGATCTGTCTGGCGCAACGCACGCAGCCACTCCCGTACCTCGGGCGCGACCTTGATCGCCCACCGATGAGGCGGCTCCGCCGACATGGATCAACTATAGCCCAACCTAAACATCCGCTCTGTGATCCCGGAAGATTCCGCGGACGAGGGTGGACACTGGCGGATGTCCGTGGACGGAGCGCACCAGGTCGGCGGACGCCGTGGACGTCCACGGACGTCGGTGGAAGATCCAGATCTAACTACGGATCAAGAGGTTGGGGGTTCGAGTCCCTCCGAGCGCACGTCAGGTTGAGACAGGTCAGAGCCCCGCAGCCGATCACACGGCGCGGGGCCCTAGATCTCTATGTAGCAACGGCCCTCAGCCCAGGAAGCCGTCGGGTGCGTTGCGGCGACGAAACAGGTCAGGCGATCGCGGCGATGTCCCCGTCGTCAAAGTAGATCGCCTGGTGCAGCCGGCCACCAAGGGCGGCAGCATATCTGGCGACCACGTCCTGACCGGAGAGTGAGCCCTGCTCGATCTGCGAGATCCGGCCCTTGGTCACCCCCATCCGCTCGGCCACCTGCTGCTGGGTCAGACCCCGCGCACGACGCACCTCAGCAAGCCGGTGCCCCACCGCGACCGCAAGAAGCTCCTGCTTGCCGGCGGCGACCGCCTCCTCCCCACCGGCCCGGGCGACCTGCTCGGCACGGACATCAGCCCACCGTATGTAACCACTCATCGCCGATCACCCTCCTCCTGGCCGCGTTCCACCAGGTAGCTCTTGTAGCGTTGCTCCGCCAGTGGAATCGCTTCGTCGTACCAGGCGTTCCACTGCCCGGCTTTGTCCCCGGCAACAAGCAGGATGCTCGAACGCCACGGATCGAAACAGAACAAGATCCGTACCGTGCCCGGTCTGAGTTCCTTCAGGTTCGGCAGCGACGAGCCGCTGATCGTGTCGACCAGCGGTCTCCCCAGCCCGGGGCCGGTCTCCGCGAGCAGGTCGATCGCCTGGACGACCCGCGCGTGTGTCGCGGCGTCCAGGCCGTCGATCCAGTCACGGACCTCGTTGACGAGGTAGACGTCCCACTGCCGCCCGTCCATCAAGTGAGTATAGCTCTCGCTAAACCATGGCACCGCGAAGACCACCAAGATGACCATAGTCAGAACGACTGACAGCCAAGTTGACAGCCAAGCCGGCGGACGAGGGTGGAGGCTGGTGGACGCCCATGGGCAGAGCCCACCAGGTCAGCGGACGGGGCGGACCTCTGTGGACGTCGACGGAAGATCCAGATCTAACTACAGATCAAGGGGTTGGGGGTTCGAGTCCCTCCGAGCGCACGTCAGGTTGAGACAGGTCAGAGCCCCGCAGCCGATCACACGGCGCGGGGCTCTGGGCTTTTTGATCTCTAGTACTGCAGTTTGTACCCCGCCAGACGTTTCCAGTGGCGGAGCATGGCCAGCCGCCCTATCGGCGGATCCGGAGCAGGCCGCGGTGGGCCACCGTCACAGCACCGACAAGATCAGAAAGATCGTGATGGGTGATCAGATCCTCGACAGCCGCGATCACGGCACATGCGGACTGGTTGTCGAGCCGGAAGACCACGATCCCGCTGTGCGACCCGGGCAGGTAGGTGCGGATGTTCCCAAAGCCGCGGTCGAGAGTGAACACGATGCGGTTCTCAGCGACCCGCAGCCGCGAGCACATCAGGATCGGAGCGGCCTGCCAGGCCCTCGGCGAACACGGTGTCCGCGTCGATCCCATACTTGGCGAGCCGTTCAGCGAGCGAGACGGGCAGGCCCTCGYCAAGCTTGACCCTCACGGGGCAGTATGCAGCGGAACGAGATCCTCCCGGGCCAGACGTGCGCCATAAGCAGCAGCGGCCCGGATCCCCGACACGGTCAGCGACGGGTACTCGGCAACGATCTCCTTGTCCGACATACCGTCGGCGAGACAGTCAAGGACAACGCTCACCGGCACCCGGGTCCCCCGGATGCACGCCTGTCCATGACCGATCGTCGGGTCGGCCACGACAAGCGCCAGAAGATCTTCTGCCATGCCTCCCAGTATGCGCCCGGATCTCAGTATCAGCCGGCCGTCCCGTGGTCCAGGACGTGGCACGGCTGACAGCCAAAGTGACAGTCAAGCCGGCAGACGAGTACAGACAGCTATGGACCACGGTGGACGGAGCGTGCGAGGTCAGCGGACGCGGTGGACGTCCACGGATGCCAGCGGAAGATCCAGATCTAACTATGGATCAAGAGGTTGGGGGTTCGAGTCCCTCCGAGCGCACGCTGGTTGAGGCAGGTCAGAGCCCCGCAGCCGATCACACGGTGCGGGGCTCTACGCCCTGACGCGGAACACTCTCGGGCTGATGGTGTTCCGCGTGCGCAGGAACGCTGCGCACGAGGTGGAGTTCCTCGTCCTGCGCCATCAGATGGCGGTGCTGCAACGGCAGGTCCACCGTCCGGCGCTGGAGCCGGCGGATCGGGTGATCCTCGCAGCCCTGTTCCGGCTACTCCCCCGGGCCCGCTGGGATTCGTTCTTCGTCACCCCGGCCACCGTGCTGCGCTGGCACCGTGAACTCCTCGTACGAAAATGGACCTACCCGCGAAAGCCGCCCGGGCGGGGCCACCGGTCCGCTGGGAGATCCGCGAGCTGGTCCTGCGTCTCGCACGGGAGAACCCGACCTGGGGCCACCRCCGGATCCACGGCGGACTGATCGGGCTGGGCTATCCGGTGGGGGTCGCCACCGTCTGGCGGATCCTGCACCGCGCCGGCGTCGATCCCGCGCCTCGGCGGGCCGACGGTTCCTGGTGGACGTTCCTGTCCGCGCAGGCCTCCGGCCTGCTGGCCTGCGACTTCTTCACCGTCGACACCGTGTTCCTCCAGCAGATCTACGTGTTCTTCGTCGTCGAACACGCCACCCGCCACGTCCATCTCCTCGGCGTCACCAAGCACCCGACCGCAGCCTGGGTCACCCAACGGGCACGGAACCTGCTGATGGACCTCGAGGAGCACGGCCACCGGTTCCGGTTCCTTATCCGAGACCGCGACACGAAGTTCATGGCCTCCTTCGACGCCGTCTTCACCGGGGCCGGTATCGACGTGGTGCGCACACCGCCACAGTGCCCGAAGGCGAACGCGATCGCGGAACGCTGGATCGGCACCGCCCGCCGGGAATGCACCGACAGGCTGTTGATCGTCTCCGAACGGCACCTGACGACGGTCCTCACCAGCTACGGCGAGCATGTCAACACCCACCGGCCCCACCGCGCCCTCGACCAACACCCATCCGACGCGGCACCACCCGCYGTCACCCCGACTCCGGGATCCGACGTCCGACGCACACGCATCCTCGGCGGGCTGATCAACGAGTACCGTAACGCCGCCTGACTACTCCCACAGAAGATCACGTCGACCGTAAAAGACCAGCTCACAGGCAGAAAGCCGGATTTTGGAGCCCCACAGGGTGGGTGCGGCCGGGGTGGGATTGGCCCGCGGGGTTGGTGATAGTCAGGGTTGGCGGTGGTTGCTGATGGTGATGGCAGATCGCTGTTGGTGGCCGTCGGTGGGAGTGCTGTGGGCCGGCGGGTGGGGCCGGGTGCCACCCGGGGGGACTCACCCCATACGTTGCGTGAGTTCAAGATGTTCTACAACGGGCATCGGCCTCACCGACCCCTCGGACAAGCAGCCACGCTCCGCCCACCACCCGAACCGGAGCAGATCGGGAACCTGGAGATCCACCGACAAGATCGGCTGGTGGAGGGAACCCTCCACCAGTACTGACATGCCGGCTGACCAGGCCGGATGATTAATCGGCACCCACAGGTACGTCGCCCGAGTTCGGACCTCGGCAGGATGCGGTGCAAGCGGGCACTTCCCGCCATCCGCTGGTAACCGGACTGTTCCTGTCCGGAGTATTCCTATTCCCCTGTATCCCTGATACGTTCCCGGCTGGTTCGACCACTCAGAGCGATAACGCAGCGCAACGACGCACCGCGACCACGCAGAGCGACCATGCGCCGCGATCGGCACGCTCGTAGACCAGGAGGCTGGCATGGCGATCTCCACCACACCGGGCACGAACTGGGGCAGCTGGATCAACCTGGAGGGCAGCTTCGTCGACGTGCCCTCCGCCGTCCTCAACGCCGACAACCGTGTGTCCGTGTTCGTCCAGGGCGGCAGCAACACCTTGTGGAGCAGGTACGAGCAGCGCGACCGCACCTGGGCCGGGTGGATCCAGCACACGGGCTCCCGGGTAGCCGGTGCGCCCAACGCCATCCGCGRCAAGGACGGAAAGATCCGCGTCTTCTACCGCACCCCGGACAACCACATCGAGGTCATCACCCAGAACGCCATCAACGGCGGCTTCAGCGCCCCGGTGGATCTCATCTCGAACGTCGGCGGCGACCCCGCCGCCGCGCTGAACGCCGACGGCCGCATCCAGGTCTTCTTCCGGGGCAGCGACAACGCCCTGTGGTACATCCACAACCAGGGCCTGCTGTACGAACAGTACACCCAGCCCACCTCGCTGGGCGGCGCCATCTACGCCACCCCCTCACCCGCCCTGGACGGCTCCGGCCGCATCGTGGTGGCGGTCAAGGGCGGCAACGACACCCTCTACACCATCCAGCAGAAATCGTGGAACTCCGCCGACACCTGGGAGGCGTTCAGCAGCGAGACCACCGGCGTGACCAGCCGGCCCACCGCGACGCTGGACGCGTCCGCGCACGTACAGATCTTCTACCGTGGCTCGGACGGCGCCGCCTGGCGGGTCGGCCAGCGACCCGACTACGACAGCTTCGAGACCTCCGTATCCCTCAAGGGCCAGATCCTCGGCGAGCCCACCGCCTTCCTCGGCCAGGACGGCCGCGTGCACGCCTTCGTGAAGGGAGCGAACGAGAAGGCTCTGTGGGTCGCGGTGCAGCAGACCGAGAACCAGCCCGCCTACCTCGACTTCCAGAACCTCGGCGGCGTCATCGGCGACGTCCATCCCCAAGCTGTGATCGCCAACARCGACAACCTCCTGTACGTCTTCGTCCAGGGCTCGGGCACCGCCAAGAGCCTCTGGCTGCTGCGTCAGGTCTGGGCGTAGCCCAGCGGGACCTGATCACCGGTTCGGCGGAGTCAGGACATGACAGCCCCGCTGAACCGGTGATCAGGAGGCGGAGGATCAGCCGGCGGATCTCCGATGCGGTGCAGGCCCGGCCGGCTGGCTCGACGAACCCGGCGCCTGGCCCGGCGCCGAGGACCCAGCGCTGCTCCTCAACCAGCAAGGCGGCCGGCTGCCCCCACCAGCGCGCACCGCATCACCACCACCATCGCCGCGGCCGCCCGGACGGCCCGGTTCTCGGGTTCGTGTCACCAACCACCGACCGGCGCCGGCGACCTCTGCCGGAGTGAAGATGTGTACTGGCCAGCGGACTTGCGGGCTTCGGCCCGGACCGCCGGGTCCGTTTCCGCGGTAAATCCAGCTCACAGTGGAAGATCTCTCCCGGGTACGGTCCCTGATGACCGACCACACCCCGTCTGGGATGAGCTGCGACAACACGCCGGCTGGTGGCTCATGACACGGGCTCGAGCACCGGATGCGAAACAGCTGACGGAGGACACCGCCACTACTGATTCGGTCAGACCGGCATCATGATTTCAACATCAGTGAAGGGTGCGAGGACTCGGGATAATTCATGCCGACAAAGCGGCAGCAGGTCGGAGATCTCTCCATTCAAGGGGCACGAGTAGAGCCTCCGCCCGCCATCGCAGCGGGTCACACCGCTTCGGTACGGAAGTCCAGTTCGTAGTTGCCCTGCAACGATACAACAAGCAGTTCGGTGACCGCGGACCGGGCATTGTTAGGATTGCGACGGTCGGATTCCCGGTCGGATTCTCCGAAAACTTGGAACTCGCCGAGGATGAACACACAGGAATTTTCCGGTGTCCGCACACACAGGCGCCGAGGGCGACGTGGGCGTCTGTCCTGCCCCTCGTGTTCCCCGTCCCGTCCAGTTCTGGCTCCGGGACGGGGAACACGAGAGCGGTTCGGCCGGTAGATGTCAAGTCAAATGAGACAGTTGGTCGTTACTCGGTTGGCTTGGGACTGGCTGGTTGATCCACACGGTCTCGGGTAGACGGGGTGGCCGTGGCCGGCGCGCGAACCGCTCGGGGTGCRCTGCGCGGGCACGGTCGAGGGTGGCCTGCCGGTGGGCCTGGAGCTGCTTGGCGGTACCGAAGTGCACCGAGGCGGGCGTGTGGAACCCGATCCCGGAATGGCGGTGGTCGTGATTGTAGGCGGTGAAGAACCCCTCGCAGAAGACCCGG
>NZ_MOME01000079.1:0-8272 GCF_001983005.1 Protofrankia sp. BMG5.30
CTGAGACCTACTGATCAAATCCGCCGGAAACACTGATCACGAGACACTCCCCCTCGGGCCGGGGTGCTCGTGGATGCGGACAACGGAGTGCGCAGGATCAATGTTGATCTGGAACGACAGCTCGAGTGTCTCCGAGAGGCGGGCGAGCGCGGCCAACGATGGTTCCTCTTCAGCCTCGAGGTAGACGATCTCCGCCTCGGTAAGACCTGTCTGCTCCGCGAGCCCGGCCTGCGTCAGGTTGTGCCGGGCTCGGTAGCGGACCAGCTCGTTGGCCACCTGGCGGGCCAACTGGGTGCGATCCCATTCGGCGCGGAACGGCGGGTCGGCGAGCTGCTCGTCGAGGACCTGCTCGAAGGTCGGCATATCGGTGATCTTCATGCCTTTGTGTCGGTGCCAGGTGGGATGGTGAGGCGGTGACCAGGACGCAGTACTACACCGCGACCAGCATCGACGGGTTCATCGCCGACCCGGACAACTCGCTCGACTGGCTCTTCACGGTCGAGTCACAGGGCGACAACCCGTTCGCCGCGTTCTTCGCGGACGTCGGCGCGTTCGCCATGGGAGCGACCACCTACGAGTGGGTACTTGAACACGAGAAACTGCTCGACCAGCCGCGGAAATGGCGCGAGCAGTACGGCGACACCCCGACCTGGATCTTCACACATCGTGATCTTCCGTCGATCCCCGGCGCGAACATCACGTTCGCCAGCGGTGACGTACGGCCCGTGCACGAGGCGATGGTCGCGGCCGCGCGGGGCAGGAACGTGTGRCTCGTCGGGGGCGGCGAGCTGGTCGGGACGTTCGCCGACCACGGGTTGCTGGACGAGATCATCCTCGGCGTGGCACCGGTGACGCTCGGCGCCGGCGCGCCGCTGCTGCCGCGGCGGCTGCTGTCATCGCGGCTCACCCTGTCCGCCGTCGAACGGATCGACCAGTTCGTGCACCTGACCTACACGGTGCGTCACCCACCCGCCAGCCCACAGCGGTAGCCGGCGCATGCGAGCCGGTCGGTGTGGGCGCTCACGCGTTGCCGGCGGAGAGCGTCTTCATGACGACGTAGCTGGTCACGGTGGCCACACCCGGCAGGCYCGCGAGCTGGTCGGCGTGGAAGGCCTCGTAGACGGAAAGGTCGGCGACCTCGACCTGGAGCAGGTAGTCGTAATTTCCCGTGATGTGGTGGCAGTGGACCACCTCGCGCAGTCGCACGACCTGGCTCTCGAACTGACGGACGTCGGCGCGGGCATGCCGCAACAGACGAACACCGACAAGGACGCGCAGGCCACGGCCGACCGCCGCCGGATCGAGGAGCGCCTGGTAACCGCGGATCGTCCCGGTCTCCTCCAGGCGACGCACGCGCCGCAGACAGGGTGAGGGCGACAGGCCGACCCGGTTGGCGAGCTCCTGGTTGCTGATCCGACCGTGCTGTTCGAGCACGGCCAGTATCGACCTGTCGACGTCGTCCATGCCTGGCCATCCCTCCCAGCCGATTAGCAGATTCTCGCCAGGCGGATCCGCTTATCACAACCTCATGCCCTGTTCTGACGCTACTTGTTGCCAAAACTGCCCCGATCGCCCCTGTTCCGGCAGGAAGACCGGTCATTCTCGTGGCGYCAACCCCAACCCCGCCGACGCAGGAGAAGAACCATGCCGGACGCCCACACGACCAGCAGGACCAGCAGGACCAGCACGACGGTCAACCACGCCGATCGTGAGCTGCGCCATGACCGCTCCGTGRCACCGCCCATCTACCAGACGGCGACCTTCTGGGCCGACGACGCCGAGACGTTCGCCCAGGCGGCGGTCGAACGGCGCGGCCAGGGCTTCTACACCCGTTTCGGCAACCCCAACCACGCGCAGGTCGCGGCCATCGTCGCGGAGCTGGAGCACGCCGAAACCGCGCTCGTCAGCGCCTCGGGCATGGCGGCGCTCACCACAGCCGTGCTGGCCCTGGCCTCCGCTGGCGATCACGTGATCGGGCAGAGATCCACCTACAGCGGCACGGCGTCCCTGTTGCTGAACCTCCTGCCGCGCCTGGGCGTGACGACCACGCAGGTGGACCAGACGGACCCTGACGCCTTCGCCCGAGCCCTGACCCCGCGGACCCGCCTCATTCTGGTCGAATCGCCGAGCAACCCACTGTTGCAGATCACCGACCTACGCGCCGTCGCGGATCTCGCCCACGCACACAACGCGCTGATCCTGGCGGACAACACCTTCGCCACACCCGTGAACCAGCGACCTCTGGAGCTCGGTGTCGACCTGGTGTGGCACAGCGCGACCAAATACCTCAACGGCCACTCCGACGTGTCAGCCGGCGTGCTCGCGGGGCCGGCGAAGCTCCTGGACCGTGTCTGGGATGTCGCTCTGCTCACCGGCGCGACGCTCGGCCCCATCGACGCCTGGCTGCTGCTGCGCGGTCTGCGCACACTGCCGCTGCGCGTCGCCAGGCACAACGCCAACGGCCAGGCCCTCGCCGAGGCGCTGGAGCGGCATCCCGCCGTCGCACGGGTGCACTACCCGGGCCTGGCGGCACATCCGCAGCACGCGCTCGCGGCCCGTCAGATGAGTGGCTTCGGCGGGGTGCTCGCGGTCGAGTTCGCCGGCGGCCACGAGGCGGCCGACGCCTTCCTCGACCGGCTGCGTCACGTCCGACGAGCGGTCAGCCTCGGTGGTGTGGAGTCCCTGGCCGTGCGCCCCGCGGCGATGTGGGCGGGGATGCTCAGCGAGGAGCAGATCGTCGCCTCGGGGGTTCCGCTGGGGCTGGTCCGGCTCRCCGCCGGCACCGAGGACACCGCCGACCTCGTCGACGACGTGCTCACGGCAGCCGATTCCCTGTAGCGACAGTGCCGGCGAACGGACGGACGCCCAAGCCACGAACCGGTACGRCACCGGCTGCCCGCGCGGAGCGGTTCGGTTCACTCGGGCCTGACAGCGGAGAGCCGCCTACGCCCGCCTCAGCCCGTGTAGGTGGTTTCCGTTATGAGGATGACGGTTTCCACCTACGCTCGCCGCGGTTGTAGGTGGTTTTCGCTGTTCGGACGACGGTTTCCACCTACGCTTTCCGCTCAGATCTCGTCGGCGCTTCGGGAGGCGAGCCCGTAGCGGCGGGCCAGATCGTTCCAGGACGCGACGAACTGTTGCTTGGCCACGGTGGCCTCCACGCTGTGCTGCTGGGCGAGGAGGCTGGAGGAGGTCGTCGGCGCCGGCGGGACGCAGATACCGGCCACCTCGCGAGCCCATGCCGCGTAGGCGCGGTCCGCCGCCGCTGACTCCACCCACGCCGTCCGCAGGTCGGCGACCATGCCCCTGCCATCGGGAATGGCGCTGACAGCGAGGCTGTCGACCTCGTCGACGAGGGCGTCCCGGCCGGCCGCGGCACTGAGAAGGTCGGTTTCGGCGCCGCTCAGGTCGGTGCAGTTCGCAATCTGCTGGACCGCCGCGACGACAGTGCCTCGGGCGCTGCCGCTGCGGCTGAGCAGGTCGTCGATCGTCCGGAGCTGGATGACGGCCTGCGACGGCGCCGAGGTGGTCGGCGTGGCCGCCACGGGGACGGAGGGCTGGCCGTTGTCACGCTCCGAACCTGAACGACCCGTGAGGATCACGACGAGAACGATCGCTGCCGCCAGCATCRCCAGGATCGCCAGCGCGACGCCGCCGCGACGGGCCGCCGCACTCCGTGGCCGCGGTGGCGGTGAACCAGGGTGCGGCCACGGGGGTGCGGACGCTCCGACCCTTTGGGTCAGTTCGTCCGTGTCCGTGGCGGTGCCGTCGGACGCGGCGTCTCCGGCCGGTGCCCACGAGCTGTTTCCCGGACCTGTTCCGGTGGGAGGCGTCGCGCCCCGACGCGGATCGGGCTGAAGCCGATCATGATCAGGATGAACGGGAGACGACGGAGGAGATGACTGTGCCGTGGGCTGCGCCGTCGTTCCGCAGGCGGTGCAGAAACGGACACCCGGTCGTTGGGACGACCCGCACGCGGCGCAGGTCCACACCATCGCCTCCCATGGGTGCGGAAACGCCCCGCCGGCGGGACGCGGACGGGATTCACGCCGCCCCGGTCGTGGCGGCGGCTGACCAGGAGAGTATCGACAGCCGGCCGGACGATTGTCGAGCGTCCCGCCGATACGAAGAAAAATAACTCTCCGTATGAGATGGAGGATGTCGCGACAGCGTGGATCCTTTGTTTTCGGTAACGCATCCACGCAGGTCGACATGTTCTTTCTGATCGTTCTACCGGACAGCGACGCCGGATCAAGCCACGCCTTTTCCTTACGTTCGGTAGTCATAGATGGTGGGGGTGGCCGCCCTTTACCGCTTCTGCGGACCCTCACCGTCACCATGGTGTCACGGCCGTGCGATACTGCGTGTCGGTCAACCAGCGGATCTGTGTGCCGGACGCGCTTACCGTGCGGCGCGCCGGCCGGCCGGTCCAGCAGCGCACCACGGAGCCGACGTAATGACGATACTGAAAACCGGCGCGTGCCCGCACTGTGGCGGCCTGCCACAACCAGGTGACGCGTACTGCCCGGACTGCGGGACGAGGCTGGATGGCCAGCCGCCTCCACTGCCMCAACGCCGGCCCTCTTCTGGTCCGCCGATGCGCGAGCACGATCCCGATCGGGCCACCCGGTATCTGTGCTCGGCGGTGCACCTCAACGAGGCCATGGCCCGCACCGTGGCGGCGACGGTTCTCGACGAACCATACCGGGCCATTCACCCGAACCACGGTATCGGCATGGTGGCGCTTGTCCGCCATGCCGCCAGCGCACGGAACACCGCGCGTCTGCGCACCGGGATCGCCGTTCTCATCGGCTTCGTCATCCCGCTCATCCTGCTGTTGGCGGCGTGCGGTTCGCTGTTTGGCGGAAGCGGCTCCTCCGACTATTTCAGCGAGGACCCGGGCGGTTCGTTCGGCGCCGGCGTGTTGTTCTTCTCCTACGTGTTCATCGCCATCCCGGTGCTGCTCTTCCTGCTGCGGGTGGTCTACCGGCTGTACTGCATGGCGCAGGCGGTCGCCGTCATGAACCAGCATGTGGACCCCGCGGACCTGGCATCCAGCGTCGACAGAATGATCGAAAAACGTCTCGAGTCCGTGGACTCCGGTAACACGATCGTTTTCAGCGGGCCGTTCAGCGGTGCCAACCCGTTCGTCGGCAGCGGCGCGCACCTGGGCACATGGGTTGTGACGTTGGACACCAGCAAGGCCGGTATCCAGGACGGCAGCTCGCAGATCATCCCCTTCGACGAGGCCGATCTGCATGACTGGCTGGCTCGAACGGTCCCCGACCTCACCCTTGCCGGTCTTGTCGTACGCGAGAAGCTGTATGTGAGCGGCGTGGACGCACCGCTGGTCCAAGGCCTTGTACCCGGCACCGGAAAGCCGCCCTACACCCATATGCCCGAGGGCATCCTGACGAACGTACTGCGTAATCCGACCAGCTATGCCCGGACCTATCTCGTCTTCGAACGGCTGACCGCGGGAAACCAGCTCGGCCTCACCTATCTCGTCCGGGCGGACCTGCTCCAGAACAACACGCTCTTCATCGAGGGTGTGTCCGTTGCCATGCCTCCGCTGGGTGCCCCCTGCCTCGCGGTCACCACCGTTCYGATGGAACACTGGGACCGTTTCGTGACCGCCGTTAAACAGACCTTCAAGCAGAACTTCCGCCCGTCTTTCACCTTGCGCGGGTGGCGCTCGCTGGCGACGCGGCGGGATCGCATCCGCCCTGGTGTCGTCATCGACTACGGAGCCCGTCGCAGCGTTCGTGCGGAGGTTGCCGCCGACCTGAAGGACTACTACTACGCCGACGTGGACCAGCGTCTGTACCTCGAGACGCTGCAGCGGCGGGTTCTCGAGAACATCGTGGAGTTCCTGCGAAGGCACAACGTCGATACCTCGGAGTTCGAGCGGCACAGCGAGCAGGTGATCAACAACATTCACAACGGCAACATCTTCAATGTCAACGAGGTCAGTGGCCAGGGCAACGTCTTCGGCGACCAGGCACAGGTAACCAATGCTCAGYAGGGCGGATAGCCCCAGGGGAGAAGCAGCGTGAGCACGTACAACATTGGTCCGGTGTCGGGTCAGGGGAATGTCTTCGGGGACAACAACCAGGTCACCAACCAGATCGCCGTCCCGGCCGCGACGCGCGACGTGCTGGAGAACCTGCGCGCCGCGCTGCGGGACAACGCCGACGATCTTACGGACCCGGACGGGATGCGGCGGGCGACCGACGATCTCGAGGAGGAACTCACTGCGGACGCGCCGGACCGTGGCCGGATCTCCCGCCTCCTACACGGCCTGCTGCTGGGCGCCGGCACCGTCACCGCGGTAACCACCGCCCTGGAAGGCCTCGAAAACACGGTACTCAGCTGAGCACTCCAGAGGAGGCGTAGGTGGTTTCCGATGCCCTGACAAATTTTTTCACCTGTATCCACCTCGACCGTAGGCGGTTTCGGTCGCCCCGACAGCGCTTTCCGCCCGCACTTTCCGATGCGTCGGTTCCGCGGGGCACACGCTCGCTCGTCTCCGGCGGGTCTGGGAGGTGAACCGTCCGACGGACTGGCCGATACTTGATCTCGATGGCGATCCGACTCCGGGCGATCCGTTCGCGGTGCGGGAGCTGGCCCGACGGTTTCTGGCGTTTGCCGCTGACGTCGAACACGCCCATAAGCAGCTTACTGCGATAGCCACCGGTGAAGTGATCCATGTATGGACTGGTTCCGCGGGAGATGCGTTTCGGGGGGAGCTGGGCATATTCCCCGGCCAGCTACAGAAGCTTGCGACGTCGTATCAGATGGCCGGTGATGCGCTGCGCGTCTATGCGCCGGTCCTGGATTCCGCGCAGATACAGGCCGACCGGGCACTTGCGCGGGGGCGGGAAGCGCGAGCCCGCCGCGATCACGCTCAGATCCTTGTCGGCCCGGCGCAGACCGCGCTGTCGTCCGCGACGCGGAGGATCATGGCGCTGGAGCCAGGTTCCCATCCCCATGCGATGGATCTTCCTTTGCCTGACCCGGTGCAGGTGACACAGGCGATCCGAGACCAGCGGGTCGCGCAGGTCCGGCTGGAGCAGTTGCGAGACTCTGTACAGGCCGCACAGGATGATCTGGATGCTGCCCGTCAGCTCGCGCTGGCGGCGAAGCAGCTACGTCAGGATGCGGCACGGACCTGCGTATCGATGATCCGGCGCGCCTCCCACGCGGGGATCCGGGACAAGCCGTGGTGGTCCTGGGAGAAAATCCAACAGGCCGCTGGCAGGGTCTGGCATGTTGCCATCGGCCTCGCGACCAGCACCGTTGCGGTCCTCGGGGTGGCCGCTATGGTCGTCGGCGGGCCGGTCGCATGGATGGTGTCCGCAGCTGCGCTCGTGCTCCTGACCGACGCCTTGGCCCGGTATGCCAACGGCCAGGCATCCCGATGGGACGTCGGCTTCGCCCTGCTCGGCTGTATCCCCGGTAGTCGAGGTCTCAGCACCGCCGGTCTTGGCCGTGGTGCCGGCCAGGTCCAGCGTGGAGGAGGTGTCGCCGCTGGTGTCCTGCGCGCCGGTGCGGCTCATACCCACCGGGTGCTCAATGCCTGCGAAGCGCATCTTGCCGCCATGGCTGCCAACCTGCGCGCTGCCCGTCAGGGTTTCGCCATGACCGTGACTCCTGACGGCCGGATGCTCATGGTCGGTGGCGACGCCCTTCGTGACACCTCGAAAGCCGCTGGCCGCGGGCTGACGGCATCCGAACAGCGGGCCATCAGATCGCTTCAGCGGCAGATCGAAGAACATCGGGCTAAACTGGAAGCGTACCGGGTCGATCCTGACGCATTCGATAACCAAGGTATTCTTGAGCGTGCGCCGACACCGGCGATTCGGCAACGAATCATCGATGGACGTATACGTCATCTGGAACAGGAGATCTCAGCTTTTCAGAAGCAGATCTCCAAAATTCTTAGGGGTGGTGGCCAGTGAGTGAGYACGTGTCCGTCCCGCTTGAGACGCTCACCGCCGCGTTCGCTCTTCTGATCGAACATCTGCGACAGGAAGCAGGGACRGAGGTGTCTCTCGACAAAGATTACTTCTGGGCGATTCCGCGAGAGCTGCTCTATGATGTCTACGCGCAGCCAACGGATCTGACTGTCGGACAGCTCAGTGAGTCGTTGGCCAATCTACAGTCGGCGTTGGCCGATCCGTCGAAAGTCACGACGTACGGCCTGGTATGGCTTGCCGACCTGCTGAAAGCCATCGGCCTGGATATCGTCAGATGACTGTAGGAGGCAATG
>NZ_MOME01000080.1:0-8152 GCF_001983005.1 Protofrankia sp. BMG5.30
CCGCCCCGATTCACGATCTTGCTTGCGAGGGGTCATATCACCCGATGTCATCACTCACAGTGCCCATCCCGCCGGACCCCGAGGGCCCGGCGTGTCGGGCCGGAAACACCGATCTTGAAACAGTCCCCACGGTACCCGGCGGTCCATCGGGATCTTCTACCATCCGAGTCTCGACACCGTGCTCGAGCCGTTGCCGGCGTTCGTCGGCGCGGACGGCACCGACTTCGAACCGGTGGTGCTGGGTGAACTCGCCGAGAACGTGGTCGAGGACTACATGAGGACCTACGGCCGTCCTGATCAGGTGGCGGCCTGGCGGGAGGGCCGGCCGTACGTCTCCGAGCTGGCGGAAACCTCGGCCGGACGCTGAACCACCCACCCGACCGAACATCGGATAGGCGACAGCGAGTGGCGGAGAGCTGGCTCGCTGAGCCAGTTCTCGTGCCCTTGCGTCCCAGCACCTGCCCGATCCATGCGTCACCTCCGACGAACAGGGAGCCAACGGTGCGTTGAACGCGTTCGTCGATCCGCTCAAGCGAGCCGGACGGRTCAAGCGGGAGGGGCGAACGGATTCGACGGTGCGTGTTTCCCGATCTGTCGGGCCAGCGACCTTCCGCCTCCATGCGACGTTGTGCGGCTAGAATCGCAGCAGCTTGTGCRGAGGATATGGACGTTTTCGTGATGGTGGGCGGTAGTTGGTGCCGTCCGGGGGTGGACGCCGAGCTGTGATCGTTGACCGTACGCGGATAGGTGCCGCGCTGCCAGCCTACGAGCTGGGAGACCAACTCGGTACCGGCGCGTTCGGGCTGGTGATCGCGGGCCGGCACCGCCGGCTGGACAGGCCCGTGGCCATCAAGGTGCTGGCCGCGGCCCAGGAGGGCGCGGGCACCGATTTCGCCGCCGAGGCGCGGCTGCTCGCCGGTATCGACCATCCGCACGTGGTCCGGGTCTACGACTACGTCGAGACCGTGGACCTGCATCTGATCATCATGGAGCTGCTGGGCGGGGGGACGCTGACCCGCCGCCGGGTGGGCCTGCCGCCCGAGGACGCCTGCGCGGTCGGGCTGGCCGTGGCTGCGGCGTTGTCCTGCGCGCACGGCCAGGGGATGCTGCACCRCGACATCAAGGCCGACAACATGCTCTTCGACACCACGGGCCTGCTGAAGGTCACCGACTTCGGGATCGCGAAGATCGTCGAAGGGACGGCGGCCACCGCCAGCGCGCTCGTGGGCACCCCCGCCTACATGGCCCCCGAACAGATCACCGGCGGTCGGCTGGGGCCGGCCACCGACCTGTACGCGCTGGGGATCRTGCTCTACCAGCTACTGGCCGGCGTGGCGCCGTTCGACCCGAAGCTGCCGGTGCGCGCACTGTGGCAGCAGCACCTCGACCTCGTCCCCGCGCCGCCGGCGGGGACGCCCGCCCCGGTCGCGGATGTGGTCCTGCGCGCCCTGGCCAAGGACCCGGCCGACCGTCAGCCCTCCGCCCACGCCTTCGCCCTCGAGCTGGCCCATGCCGCCGCCGACGCCTACGGCCCGGACTGGACCGCCCGCTCCAGCATCCGGCTGCGCCTCGACGACGACGTCCGTCAGGCCGCCGGCCACGTTCCGGCGCCCGGCGAACGGGTGCCGCCGACGGCCAGGTACGTACCCACGGCACCACCGCCACCGGCCGACGCTTTCAGGCCCTCAGCGCCACCTCCGCCGGCTGATGCCTTCAGACCCGCTGCGGCGGCATCGCCGGCCGATGCCTTCAGGCCCGCGCCACCGCCGCCGGCTGATGCCTTCGGCAAGGCCGACGCCTTCAACAAGGCTGATGCCTTCAACAAGCAGGAACCACCCTCCTACCAGGACCGTGGCCATGAGCCGAGCCTGGGAGCCGACCGTGGCACCGATACGGGCACGGGTAGTGGCACGGGCCATGGCGCACAGCCGCCCTGGCCGCACCAGGCACAGCCGCCCTGGCCGGGCACGCTGCCTCTCCAGTCGCCGGCCGCGCCCGGTGACGGCGGCCGGGGCCGTGGACCTCGACGTCGGCTGTGGTGGGCGTTCGCCACCGCTCTCCTGCTTGCAGCCGCCATCGCCGCGGTTGTTTCCCTCACCACCCTCACCGATAGCGACGAAACCTCGTCGGCGTCCGGAGGAACGGTAGCCGTTTGGCCCAGCCCGACCGTCTCATCAGCCTCATCAGGTTCGTTGAGTTCGTCGGATTCAGATGTTTCATCGGTTTCGTCAGCCTCGCCGGCTTCGGGCGGTGCCGCCTCCGGAGCCGCCGGGGGCACCGGTGCGTCAGCGGCCTCCGGGGTGAAGCCGTGGTCCGAGACGAACGCGGTGCTGACCGCGACGGACGGCGTGGCCACCTCGGTACGGGCCGAAACACTGTCCTACTGCATTTCCGTGGGGCACGGCATCACACTGTCCAGCGGACAGGACATCCCGTTCGAGAAAATGAAAAGCATAGAGGTGCTGCGCTCGGACGAGCAGTTCACCCCGAACGGCAAGGCCGACCTGGTCGTCACCCTGCTCACCGGCCAGACGGCGCGGGGTGGCATCGGAACCGGCTGCGATTTCTTCGGCACCAACGACCTGGGCCGTTTCAGCATCTACCCGAACCGCCTGAAGCGAATAGACTTCCAGCGTTAAGAGTGCCGGAAGGCCGCGGACGACGTCCGCGGCCTTCCGCACGGAACATGATTCGGACGAGTTTGTCGTTCGGTACGTTTTTCGGCCCGGTTGACGTACACAACAACAGCCATACGTCGATCTTGCCTGCTGTCCACCAGCGGACGTTGTCGCCGGCGCGGCTGTTGATGGTCAATTGATCGTTGCTCCGTGTGTCCGGCGGATGGCGGGGGCTGCCCGCCCGATCCGGGACGGCCAACCGAGTTACGGCCTCGGGGCGGAGCCGGCGGACGAGGGGGCTCCTGACACCCCGGCCCGCCGCTGGAGGCGGCATGCCGGGCGGCCACGATCTCCCTGTGCCCTGTGCCCTGTGCCCTGTGCCCTGTGCCCTGTGCCCTGTGTCCTGTGCCCTGTGCCCTGTGCCCTGTGCCCTGTGTTGCCGCGTCGGGCCGCCGTGTCCGCTGGGCCGGTAACGTTGTACTGGTCATGACCGTGTCCCTTGACGGCCATCCGTGGCCGAGTTCCGGCAGTCGCCGTACGTCTCGGCAGTCCGACCTGTTCGACCGGCTCGTCGAGATTTTCCTGCGTGAGGGGTTCGCACACTTCACACTTGCTGATCTTGCCGCGCGGCTGCGTTGCTCGAAGTCGAGTCTCTATGCGCTGGCGCACAGCAAGGAGYAGCTTGCCGTCGCGGTCGTCGTCCACTTCTTCCGTACCGCCGCGGCCGAGGTGGAGCGGCGGGTGACCGGGGTCACGGATCCTGGTGCGCGGGTCGGTACCTATCTCGCGGCCGTGGCGGAGGAGCTGAAACCCGCGTCCGAGGCCTTCCGGCGGGATCTCGCGGCCTTCCCGCCGGCCCGTGACGTCTACGAGCTCAACACGCGGATCGCGGCGGCGCGGATCCGTACGCTCGTCGCCGAAGGGGTGGCCGACGGGGCCTTCCGCGATGTGCACGCGTCCTTTGTCGGGCACGTGGCGACTCTTGCCATGGTTGCGATTCAGCAGGGTGAGGTCGCGGTTGTCACGGGCCTTTCCGATGCCGACGCCTACGCTGAGCTGGCGAAACTGCTGCTGCACGGGATCGTTCAGGATACGGGTACGGATGCCGCCGGACGGCCTGGCCAAACGGCCAACGGTCTGTCCGGCTGACGGTGCGGAGGGATGGCGGCCCGCCGGGGCACGTGCGCCGGGCAGGGGCAAGGCGGGTCAGGAGCGGGTCAGGAGCGGGCGAGGTGCCGGCTGATGACCAGCCGCTGGATCTGGTTGGTGCCTTCGAAGATCTGCATGACCTTGGCTTCGCGCATGTACCGTTCGACCGGATAGTCGTGGGTGTAGCCGGCACCGCCGAACACCTGGACGGCGTCCTCGGTGACTTTCATGGCGGCGTCGGTGGCGACCAGTTTGGCGATGCTGGCCTGACGGGAGAACGGTAGCCCGGCGTCGCGGCGGCGGGCGGCGGCGAGCGTGGTGGCGCGTGCCGACTCCACGGCGGCGGCCATGTCGGCGAGCAGGAAACCGAGCCCCTGATGTTCGATGATCGGTTTGTCGAAGCTCGTGCGCTGCCGGGCGTAGGCGACCGCGTCGTCGAGGGCGCGTTGGGCCAGGCCGACGGCGGTGGCGGCGATCCCGAGGCGGCCGGAGTCCAGTGCGGACAGGGCGATCGACAGCCCCTGCCCGGGCTGTCCGACCAGCCGGTCGGCGGGCAGCCGGACGTCGGAGAAGTTCACGATGGCGGTGGGGGAGCCCCGCAGCCCCATCTTCCTCTCCGGTGGCTGGGCGGTCAGGCCGTCGCTCGTGGCGTCGGCGACGAAGCAGGAGATGCCGCTGGAGCGGTCGTCGGAGGTGCGGGCGAAGACGGTGTAGAAGTCCGCCGCCCCGCCGTGGGTGACCCACGCCTTGGTTCCGGCCAGCAGGAAACCGCCGTCCGTGGTGGCGGTCGCGCGGGTGCRCATCGCGCTCGGGTCCGAGCCGGCGTGCGTCTCGGACAGGCAGTAGGCGCCGAGCAGGTCGCCGCCCAGCAGTCGCGGGAGCAGGGTCTCACGTTGCGCCGGGCTGCCGGCGATGGCCAGCGGGTAGCAGGACAGTGCGTGCACGCTGACGCCGACGGCGACCGCCGCCCACCGGTAGGCGATCTCCTCCAGGACCTGCAGGTACACCTCGAACGGCTGGCCGCCGCCACCGACCTCCTCGGGGTAGGGCAGGCTGAGCAGCCCGGCCCGGCCCAGGACCGTGAACGCGTCACGAGGGAACCGGCCGGCTTCTTCCCACTCCACCACCCGCGGCTCGAGCTCCTTCTCCGCGATCGTGCTGGCGAGTTCGACCAGCTCACGCGCCTCGTCCGAGGGAAGTAGACGTTCCGCGGGCATCCGGACCTCCTTGACGACTCGGAGAGTCGATACTCGAAGTCGTACCAGGGTACTGCTTCATTCCTTTTCGGCAGGTGGGTTCGGTTGCCACGGCCGCTCGAAACGCGTGTCGGGAGGCGTGGAGCGTCCATGAGGCCCTGGGCGGCCGCGCCAGGCCCGCCGGTGTGACCAGGCCGGGCCGGCCAGGGAAGCCAGGCGGCGGTACGGCCAGGTCAACTTTTCTGATCATCTCAGGAGGTGTCGGGGCCGGGTCGGACACTGACGGCGTCGGCCGCCATCGAACTGGGCGGGCCGCGCCTGCCGCCGACGTAGCCGTAGAACGTCGAGCGAGAAATACCAGCTCCGGTGCGGTCCTCTCGACGCTGAGATCCCGTGGGAGCCGTCGGAGCCGATCATCAAAGTGGGCGTCCAGCTGGTGATCGTTCGGTGGATGAATCAGGAGTGCCGGCGTCGGCGGTACCGATCCGATGTTCTTGCTGTGCAGATGATGCTGGTGCCGTCATGGCATAACACCCACCACCGCTGACCTGCGGTTGCAGGTCGGTTTCGTCCAGATTCCCCAATTCGGGCGTTGTTCCGCGCCACATCCCCTAAAATCATGGGGTTCGCTGTCGTGCTCGTCACCGTGAGAAAGGTCAGGATCAGGCGTGGGGGAACTCGCCATTGTCACCGGTGCTTCGCCGGATTCGTCAGATATCTCTGAGGTGAATTATATCAACCAGGCAGGTGGCCGGAATTTCGCGCCGTTGGATCCGGTTGTCCGCGGTGTGTGCGACAGGTTGCGGCAGACGCCGGCCGCCGCGAAACAACTGACTTCCAACGGACTGTCGATCCCATTTGACGGCGACCGTTTCACGTTGCTGCGCGACAGCGCCCCGCTGCTGTCCGATCCGGCCGCGCTCCGACGCCGGTTCCACGAGGACGGCTACCTGCACCTGCGCGGCGCGCTCGATCCGGACGAGGTCCGCGCGTTACGGGCCGACTACTTCTCCCGGTTCGACCCGGTCTACCTGAGGCCCGGGACCGAGCCGGTCCACGGTGTTTTCTCCGGGCAACTGCCGCCGGACCTTCCACCGCACGGCTGGCCGGGTCATCCGGCCCACAGCTTCGCCCGTTCGGCGGCTTTCACCCGGTTCATAGAGAATCCGAGACTGCTGCGCCTGGCCGAGACGCTGCTGGAGGCCCCCGCGCTTCTGCTGCCGCGGCGTATCGTCCGGCATTTCCACCGTGGGTCGCCCACCGCGACCCGCGCCCACGTCGACTTCGACTACCTCGACGCGGGTTCCGACCATCTGGTGACGATGTGGATACCGCTGGGTGACTGCTCGGTCGAGACCGGCGGCATGGTCTACCTGGAGGGGTCGCACCGTCTCGGCCATGAGAAACTGGCACCCCTGCGTGAGGTGACGGACCGTCCGGACGATCCCCGGCCGATCAGTCACGATCTCTTCTGGGTCTCCAGCCAGCTGGGCCTGCGATGGATGCACGCCGTCAGCAGGGCTGGCGACATCACCCTGCACAACTCGCACCTCATCCACGCGTCCCTGGACGTCACAGGGGATGTGATGCGGCTGTCCACCGATCTGCGCTTCGCCCGTCGTGACGACGCCATCGACCACCGTTGGACGATCCCCTGGTCGGGCGACGACGGGAACTGAGAATTCCGCCTCCTCCTCATATCGCTCCCCGCATCGGCTCGGGCCGGGCCCGGCCCGAGCCGATGCGGGGAGCGGCGCGTATGCGGCCCGTCCCGCCGATGTGGCGCGGGTGTCGAACCGGCTGTCGCGACCGCGGCGAACAACGATGTTTTCGCCGGCCCGGCCCGAACGTCGGAACAACCACCGGCGACGGATTCGGAGTGGAGACGACTCGGCATGGAGCGGTGGTTCTGCCGGGTGTACGGAAAAATCCCGAGAAGGCCGTTCCCCGCATATCGACGCATATCGGAGCCCGCCTCACCCGCTGGTCACGGAGGTGCTGAACAGTATCCTGATGACGTCAGCACGGACCGACGTGCGCGGATAGGAGCGGATAGGAGATGCGGCGTGCAGAACGACCCACAATCGATTTCGTCCGCGGGAGACGCRCCAGATCGTGCCGGGGCTGCCACCGACACCGATATTCCGGTGACAGTACGCATTCCCGCTGACGGGATCGAGTTGGTCGGTGACGCCTACGGCAACCCGGCCRYCGCCCCGGTGCTGCTCCTGCACGGCGGCGGCCAGACCCGCCATTCCTGGGGCACGACCGCCCGCATGCTCGCCCGTGACGGCTGGTATGCGCTCACCATCGATCTACGTGGGCATGGCGACAGCGGCTGGTCCCCCGACGGGATCTACCCCCTCAGCCGGTTCGCTGCCGATGTCGTGGCGGCCGTGCGGTGGACGGGGCGGGTGCCCGTGCTCATCGGGGCATCCCTCGGTGGCATTGCCTCGCTGGCGGCTCTCAGGCAGCATCCCAATCTTGCGGCTGGTGTCGTCCTTGTCGACGTCTCACCGTTCCTGCAGGCCGCCGGTACGAATCGCATCCGCGAGTTCATGACAGCCAGGCCGGAGGGCTACAGTTCTCTGGACGAAGTCGCCGACGCCGTCGCGGCCTATCTTCCGCACCGGCCCCGACCGCGCAACATCAGCGGCCTGCGCAAGAACCTCCGTCGGGTCGACGGCCGGTGGTTCTGGCACTGGGATCCCGCTTTTCTGCGTGATACCAGCAGCCAGCTGTCCCAGCGCGAGCACGTAATCACGTCCGGGCTCGCGGAGGCGGCCGCCTCGCTGCGGATCCCGACCCTGCTCGTGCGTGGTGGCCAGTCGGACGTACTGAGCGTCGACGATGCCCGTCGTTTCCTTGAGCTGGTTCCCCACGCCGAATATGTCGACGTGGCCGGAGCCCATCACATGGTCACAGGTGACGACAACTCGTTTTTCGACCAGGCGGTCCGCGACTTTTTCGACCGGCGTGTCCGTCCCCGTCAACGTCTCGGTCTCGACACGGCCCCGCCGTCGTTGTGACGGGTCCACCGGCATTCATCAGCTGATCGCCCGGCTCCGCGGCGTGCCATGAGCACCGCGCGGTGTCAGATGAGTTGTTCGGCCCAGATGGTTTTGCCGGTGCGGTTGTAGCGGGTGCCCCAGTGGTGGGTGAGCTGGGCGATGAGGAACAGGCCGCGGC
>NZ_MOME01000009.1:0-121877 GCF_001983005.1 Protofrankia sp. BMG5.30
GGTGGCGTCGGTCGGCCTGCCGGCGTTGGTTGGCCCGGTGGCGTCGGTCGGCCCGCCGGTGTTGGTTGGCCCGGTGGCGCGGCGGCGGCCCGGTTGCTGGCGAGCCCGGATGCCCCGCCCGCTCCGGCCGGGTATCGCGCGGCCTCCCGGACGTCGTCGGCGACGTGCAGGCCGATCTCGCAGCGGCTGGTCCAGCGTGGGCCGTACGCGAGGGCGGCGGCGCGGGCGAGGTCGAGGGCGAAGGCCCGGGCGCTGGGATGCCGTAGCGCCGGATCACGCTCGAGAGCGCGCATGAGGGTCGCGGCCACGGGCTCGGGGACGCCGGCGGGCGGCGGTGTGGGACGGTCGGCCTTCTGACGGATCAGCGCCAGCAGGGACAGGTCCGGGCCGAACGGCGGGGCGCCGGCGAGCATCTCGTAGAGGATGATCGCGAGTGCGTACAGGTCGGTGGCCGGGCTCAGGCGTCCGCCGCCCAGCTGTTCGGGGGCCATGTATCTCGGCGTACCGACGATCGTGTTGGTGGCGACCGTCGTGGCATCGAAGATCTTCGCGATGCTGAAGTCGGTGACCTTCAGCAGGCCGTTGCCCGAGAACAGCACGTTGTCGGGCTTGATGTCGCGGTGCAGCACGCTCCTGGCGTGGGCGCACTCCAGCGCCTCGGCGATGGCCAGCCCCACCGCGCAGGCGTCCTCGGCGGACAGCGTGCGGCGCCGGCGGGACAGCGTCCCCCCGGCGAGCAGTTCCATGATGAGCAGGCACAGGCCGTCGCGCTCGACATAGTCGTAGATCCGGACAATGTGCGGATGGTCGAGCCCGGCCAGCAGCCGCGCCTCGGTGGCGAAGGTGGTGGGCAGGTCGGGGTCCGCCGTCGCGGACAGGATCTTGATGGCCACGTCCCGGCCGAGGCCCTGGTGGTGCCCGGCGAGGACCAGACCGTGCCCGCCGCTGCCGAGTTCCGCGCCCAACGTGTAGGTGGGCAGCACCGCGGCCACCCGAGAAAGATCAACTAATGGCACGGGCCCGCCCTGCCGTCAGCCGGGTGACCCCGGTGGCGAGTACCCGGCAGCCCAACGTCGCCGCGACTGGCAGGAAGGCGAGCGCGGGCAGGACGTAACGGTGGTCGAAACCCGCCGTTGCCGGCGGCACGACCAGCAGCGTCACCGCCACGGCGGTGGTCAGGACCAGCGGCGCGCGCAGGTGCGGACGATACCGGCCCGCCAGCCCGGTGCCCAGGACGGCGCCGAGCAGCAGCAGGCCCAGCACCGGCCCGGGGATGGCCACCCGAAGCTGGTAGCCCTCCAGCCAGCTGGCGAACGGCTGGCGCAGGCGGTGCGTGCCGTCGCCGTGTTCGTAGGTGTGGACGTCCTCGGAAGCGCTGCCGCCGGGAATGTACGTCCGGTCGGGGACCGGGTCGGGTGGGACGTGGAACAGGAAGGGACGCACCATGCCTGCATTGGGGTAGTCGGTCAGCCGCGGCCCGAACGTCCGGGAGAAATCCCTTATCACGATACCGGCGTAGTCCAGCGGCTGTGTCACGATGGCCCGGCGGGCGAACCTGCCGGCCAGCGATTCCTTCGCCGGGCTGAAAACCTGGCCCGCCGGGCTGGGAGCCTCGCCGGGAATGCCGTCCAACGGTGTGCCGGCGTGCCAGATGTAGTTCGACGGTGGCTGGCGCGCCTCAGGCGGTTCCCACGGGCAGAGGACCGCCAGGTCGGCCGGCGGGTGCGTGCGGGCACAGTCCACGAACGACGTCGTCCGGGAATAGAGGAAGACCCCGTCGCTGCCGACGATGCCGGCCCGCCCGTGCACCGCCTGGAACCAGGCGCCGTAGCAGCCCAGGGGGATCAGCAGCGCCAGGCAGAAGGCGAGCAGCGGCCGCCAGCCCGGGCGGCGGGCCAGCAGCCAGCCGCCCGCCACCACCGCCAGCGGCAGGCCGACCGTGCGGGTCAGGGATGCCCCCGCCAGCAGCCCGCCCGCGACCAGGGCTGCGACCGTGGTCGGCCGGCGCCACCACAGCAGGGCCACCACGGCCGCCACCGCCAGGACGGTGAACAGCGTCTCGGCCATCACCATGTGCTCGATCTGGATCTGGTATCCGTCGAAGAGCTGCGGGCCGGTGGCGAGAGCGGCCAGCCAGTCGGGTGTCCCGTGCCGGCGCAGCAGCACGTAGATCATGACGGCGACGGCCAGGCCCAGCAGGTGCTGGACGACGACGACGAGCCGGAAGCTGTGGAACGGTTCCAGCAGCATCAGGAAGAAGCTGTAGCCCGACGGCCGCACCACGTATGGCTCCGGCCGCAGCGCCACCCCGAGGTATTCGAAGCTGTCGTTGAACCACAGGGCGGGTGCGTAGCCGACGACCGCCGCCAGCCGGACGACGACGGCCGCCGCCAGCATCGCGGTGAACACCGGATGCCGGCGGGCCCGCCCGCGGCACCAGGCGCTGCCGGCGGCGTACCAGCGGGCGGACGGTTCGGCAGCGGCAGCATCGGCGGCATCGGCCGCCGGTACCTCACGGAACGCGAACCGCGTCCGGGTCGGGAGCCGCGCGCTTCGCCGCACCCGGGCGGGTTCCCGGCGGCGCACCGGGGACGTCACCGCGTACTCGAGGGGAACGCCACCGCGCAGACGTCCCGGAGACCCTAGAACCAGCCGCGGCGGGCGCCGAGATGCTGGAGCTGCTCGTGCAGCAGACCGGCGAGGTGATGCCGGTCGGTGTCGTGGTGGCCGACCCGCAGCCGGCTGAGCGCGTCCCCGCCGGCGCGCAGCAGCCCGCCGCGCCGGTCGGCCTCCAGCACCACGTCCACGCCGGCGGCGTCGACCAGGAAGGTCACTTCCAGTTCCTTGATGCGACGGGCGTACTCCCCGCCCGGGTGCAGCTCGATCTCCTGGTAGAAGGGCAGGTCGGAGCCGGCCAGCCGGCCCTTCTCCACGTCCGCGGAGTGGAACCGGAAGCCGAGGTCGCCGAGCGCGGCGAGGATCGCCTCCTGGACGGGCAGCGGGTGCACGCTCACCGGGTCGAGGTCGCCGGGGTCGATCGCGCCCGGAATGTCCACCGTGGTCTTCACGCCGATCTTCATACCGCGCAGGTGCCAGCCACCCACGTCGGTGATGGGGGTCTGCCAGGGGACCGGCAGCTCGAAGCGTCCGCTGGTCTCCTGGTTGGCGGCGATGGTGAACTTTCCGCCGATGCTGCGGGTGCCGAAGCCGACGTTCTCGTACCAGGTGGAGTCGTCGGTCTCGACCTCGACGGTGGCCTCGAGCGCGACCCGTATCTCGTTGACCTCCTGGTCGACCTTGCCGCCCTTGATGGTCACGGTCCCGGTGACCAGACCGCCGGGCAGGACCTCGGGGCGGTCCAGGACCGTTTCGACGTCGGCGTTGCCCACCCCGAGCCGCGCCATCATCCGTTTCATGCCCACGTGCCCCGCCCACTCCTCATATCGGTTATGCCTGTCATACATGCCTGTCATGTCTGCTGTGCCTGTGGCTACGTGTGCCGTGTCCGTGATGCCCGTCGTCGCGGCGCCGGCGCCGCGCGTCCCAACCGATACCGGACATCGTCGCCGGGCGCTCCTACGCTCTCACACGAGGATTGGCGCGACCCGCGACCGTCCCGCGTCATACAGCCTTACCCCAACATGGCGGACGGGTCGTACCGCCGTTGGGGCGCACTGGCCGCCGCCGGCCGGGTACGGCAGTGTGGACGCCGTGGGACGGGTGACGGTACGTCGGCAGGTGCTGCGGATCCGCGCCGACGGCGGGCGGACGGCACGCCCCGACAGCATTGCCGGTGAGGAGCCGTTGGAACTGCGCGTGGCGGGACGGTCGTTCGTCGTCACCATGYGGACGCCCGGGCACGACGTCGACCTCGCCTTCGGCTTCCTCGTCGGCGAAGGGATCATCGGCGCCGGCTCGGACGTGCTGGGCATACGCTACTGCGCCGGCACCAACGAGGCAGGCGGGYAGACCCACCACCAGACGTACARCCAGACGTACAGCGTCCAGACCTACAACCAGACCTACAACGTCCTGGACATCACCCTCGCCCCGACGGTTCCCCCGCCCGACGCCAGCCTGCAACGGGCCTTCTACACCAGCAGCTCCTGCGGGCTGTGCGGGAAGGCCAGCATCGAAGGGGTACGGCTGCGTGGCCGGTTCACCGTCGACGACGACCCGCTGGTGCTGCGCCCGCAGGTGGTACTGGCGCTGCCGGAGCGGCTGCGCGCCGCGCAGAAGGTCTTCGCCAGCACCGGTGGGCTGCACGCCGCCGGGATCGCCGACGCCGCCGGGAACCTGCTCGTGGTCCGGGAGGACGTCGGCCGGCACAACGCGGTGGACAAGGTGGTCGGCCATGCGGCGCGCGAGGGCGCGCTGCCGTTGCGCGGGCGGATGCTGGTGGTCAGCGGCCGGGCGTCGTTCGAGCTGACCCAGAAGGCCCTGCTGGCCGGGATTCCGGCGCTGGTCGCGGTGTCGGCGCCGTCGTCGCTGGCGGTCGAGCTGGCCGCGGACGCCGGGATGACGCTGATCGGCTTCGTCCGCGGTGACTCCATGAACGTCTACACCGGGGCGCACCGCGTTGGCGCTGTCCCCGCCGTCCAGTCCGGTCCGTTGCCGTAGCACGAGCCGCGATGAGAACAGGCTGCGATGAGAACAGGCTGTGACGAGAACCAGCTGTGACGGCAACTGATTGTATTGCCGGTATCGCGACCTGTCATTTTGTGGCGTACTGTGACCGACTGGATCGAGTCGTGGAGGTGACCCCGGTCCATGCGTACTTGTCGGACATAACCCTGCATCCAGGCGATACGATGCCCTCTTGTGACCTGCATCGTCGGTCTTGAGCATGACGGCAGGGTGATCATCGGTGGTGACAGTGCCGGAGTGGCCGGCTACTCCATCACCGTCCGCGCTGACACCAAGGTGTTCCGTAACGGCGAGTTCATCATGGGTTTCACGTCGTCGTTCCGGATGGGGCAGCTCCTGAGGTACAGCCTGATCCCACCCGCCCCCCAGACATGGGACGTCGACCGGTTCATGGCCACCGACTTCATCTCCGCGGTGCGTGACTGTCTGCGCGAGGGCGGCTACACGCGCACCGAGTCGGGATCCGAGGCCGGCGGGGTGTTCCTGGCCGGTATCCGTGGCCGGCTGTACCGCATCGACTCCGACTTCCAGATCGGACGCAGCATCGACCTCTACGACGCGGTCGGTTGCGGTGAGGAGTTCGCCCTGGGCTCCCTGCACGGCAGCGGCCATCTCAGCCCGGAGGATCGCGTACAGCTCGCGCTGGAAGCTGCCGCGCACCACTCCTCGGCGGTATGCCCGCCGTTCCACGTCGTGTCCGCCCCGAGCCCCGACTGACCACGGCGCCAGCCGACCAGGCCAACCAACCAAGCCAACCAACCAAGCCAACCAACCAAGCCAACCAACCAAGCCAACCGATCAGGCCAGCCGCCCGGTCGGGGCCACACCCGGCCAGCAGGATCACGGCTGGCGGAGACCGCGTCCGGCCGGAATCCCGACCGGCCACGCGCCGCGGCTGCCGCGTCCGTCCCAGCCGAGGCGACCGGGACGGACGCGACGCGGTAGCGGCCGGCGGTCAGCGCCGGCGCAGCCCGCCGCGCAGGATGGCGGTGACCCGGGCCCGCCCACCACCGGTCGGCGTGAACGTGTCGGAGGCGTTCTTCAGCGCGCCGTACTCCTCGTCGGTCAGCTCGATGTCGGCGGCGGCGACGTTGCTCTCCAGCTGGGCGACGCTGGAGGCCCCGGGGATCGCCACCACGTTCGGATGCCGGACCACCCAGGCCAGCGCGATCTGCGCCGGGCTCGCGTCGTGCGCCGCGGCGACGTCACGCAGGACGTTGAGCACCGGCCGTGCCGCGTCCAGATTCTCCGGCAGGAACAGCGGATGCGACGTACGCGCCAACGACGTCGGGCGGCGTTCCCGGGTGTAGCGGCCGGAGAGCACGCCCATCGCGAGCGGGCTGTAGGCGATGATCAGTCGGTCGTTCTTCACCGCGTGGGGCACCAGCTCCCGCTCGGGCTGCGGGTGCAGCAGGCTGAACTGCACCTGGTTGGACAGCACCGGGGCGCCGAGCGCCTCCTCGGCCGCCTGCCAGCGCTCCAGCGAGTAGTTGCTGACGCCGACCGCGTCGACGAGACCGACCCGTTGCAGCGCCGCCATGCCACGCATGGTGCTGGTGTCGCGCAGCACGGGGTGGGGCTGGTGTACCTGGTAGAGATCGATCTGCCGGACGCCGAGCCGGTTGGCGCTGGCCACCGCGCGCTGCTCGACGACCGGCGCGACCGGCAGCACCGGGAACAGCTTCGTGGCGATGAAGGACGTCTCGAGCGCGCCGGCGTCCTTCAGCGCGGAGCCGAGAATCCGCTCGCTGCGCCCGAAGCCGTACAGCTCGGCCGTGTCGAAGAGAGTCACCCCGAGCTCGAGCGCACGCCRGACGATCGCCGGTGCCTCGCTGCCGGCGTAGGCCGCGCCGTAGCCCCACTCCCGGGAACCGAACTGCCAGGTCCCCAGCCCGATCACGGAGATCTTCTTCTTTGTCGTTACTCCGTCGACATACCGCATGACTCCAGTGAACGCCGTCGGGCGTCAGCCCGCGACCTGGTCACGCCGGCAGCCACCCCGGTGGCGCTGGGCAGGGCCGCTTGCCGTCCGGATCGTCCGGATGGTCCTGGGACGCGCATGCCGGTGCCGCCCGTGGCGTCGGCCAGGTGCCCGAAGCGCAGGTCGGCGGCTCGCGGTGTCCGCCGGCTGACAGAGCCCGGACCGCCGTGGGCCATCGAAGAGATCCTGGCCGGGCTGCTAGTTTTCTAGACGCCTCCGGCGAAGCGAGCACCCGGTCAGTCCGGTTTCGTGCGGGTCCGCGCCCGTCCCGGGCGCCCGGTGTCGGGGCAGACCGACGTGACGGGTCAACGCTGAAGGGGAGCGCGGTGGTCCAACAGTTCAACCGAGGACAGAAGAGCCATCTGTCCGCGGTCACCCCGGGCACCGACCTCTACATCGGGATCGCGCTGACCGCGCCCGGCCTCGCCTGGGACGTCTCCTGCTTCGGCCTGGACGCGAACGACCGGCTCTCCGACGAGAACTACTTCGTCTTCTTCAACCAGCCGGCATCCCCGGAGGGGTCGATCCAGCTCCTGGGCGAGCAGGCCGGTGACACCCAGTCGTTCCGGGTGACGCTGGACAAGGTGCCGGCGAGCATCCACAAGCTGTCGTTCTGCGCGGCGATCGACGGCGCGGGCTCGGCGTCCCAGCTCTCCGCCGGCTACCTCCGGATCGTCGTCGGCGGTGCCGAGGTCCTGCGCTATGCCTTCACCGGAGCGGACTTCACCAGTGAGCGCGCCATCATCATCGGCGATCTGTACCGGAAGGGTGTCTGGCGGGTCGCCGCGGTCGGGCAGGGCTTCGCCGGCGGGCTCGCCGAGCTGATCAGCTCCTTCGGCGGCGAGGTGGAGGACACGTCGCCACCGCCGCCGGCCGCGCCGGCAGCGCCCAGCGGGTTCGGCCCGCCGGCCGGTGCCACCCGCACCCAGGCGGCGCCCCCGCCCGCGGTCCCACCCCCGCCCGCCCCCGGATTTGGGGCGCCCGCCGCGAACTACGCCAAACCGGCGCCCGTGCTGGCTCCGCCGCACGTCCCGCCGGCCCCGCCGCCGGCGCACGTCCCGCCGGCTCCGCCACCGGCGCATGCCCAGCCGGTCGGGCCACCACCGCCGGCCCAGCCGGGTTACGGCCAGCCGGCGGCGGCCGGGCCGGGTTACGCCCAGCCGGCACCGGGCCACGCCCAGCCCGCCGCCGGGTACGGCCCGCCCGGGGGCGCCGGTGGCGTCCCGCCCCAGCAGGTGCCCGGATACGGCCAGCCGGCACCCGGTGGGTTCGGGCCGACCGAGGTTCTGCCGTCCCAGATCCAGCCGGTGGTGCCGGGCGCGATGAACAGCCTGAACCCCTATCGGGAGGTTCCCGCGGCCGGCCGCTGGACGCAGCAGAACGGCAAGCTGGTCCGGGCCACCCTCGGTCAGGGGCCGGAGGTACTCGCCCTGCGCGGGTCGATGGTCGCCTACCAGGGCGACATCGACTTCGACTACAAAAGCTCCGGCCTGCGCGGGCTGATAGAGAACAAGCTCACCGGCCAGGGCCTGAAACTCATGACCTGCAAGGGCCGCGGCGAGGTCTTTCTCGCCCAGGACGCCAGCGACCTGCACATCGTCGAGCTCAACGGCCAGTCGCTGTGCATCAACGCGAGGAACATCCTGGCGTTCGACAGCTCCCTGCGCACCGAGGTCAGACGTATCGAGAGTCCCGGTATCCCCGGCGGTGGCTTCTTCCACTTCGAGGTGTCCGGGCAGGGGACGATCGTGGTGATGACCAAGGGGACGCCGATGACGCTGAACGTCGCCGGGCCGACGTTCGCCGACATGAACGCCCTGGTCGCCTGGACGTCCGGGATGCGGGTGAGCGTGTCGACCCAGGTGCGTATCTCCCGGCAGATCTACTCCGGCAGCAGCGGCGAGTCCCTGGCCCTGCAGTTCATGGGTTTCCAGGGCCATTTCGTGGTCGTCCAGCCGTACGAGGTCTAGGGGCATGTCCGACGGATACCGGTTGACGCGGTCGGYCGTCCGCTGGCGGCCGGGGGCCGGGTGGCCGAAGAACACGCACCGATATTTCCGCCATCGCAGCCCTGGTTTCTTCGTCCGGCCCCGGAAATTCTCGGACGGTCTGGTGGAAAAGCGTACGATGATTTTTTTCGGCAGGTACCCGGAGGCTTGCGGACAGCGGGAGGGAGGCGGCCGTGTACGGAACGTTGATGGATCATTTCGGGCAGACACAGATCATGGACCGGATGAGCAGGCACGGTTCCAAGATCGTTAAAGTGGTCATGCAGCCCGGGCAGGACCTGTTCGCCCGGACCGGATCCATGATCGCCTATGAGGGTCTGGTCGACTTCAACCCGCAGCCTCCACAGCTTGGCCGGATCGCCTCCTCGTGGGCGACCGGCGAGGGCGTACCGCTGATGACCGCGGTCGGCCAGGGCCTGCTCTACCTGGCCGACTACGGCAAGGAGGTCATCGTCGCCCAGCTGGCCGGCGAGGGCCTGTCCGTCAACGGCAAGAACATCCTCGCCTTCGACGCCAGCCTGCAGTGGGGGATCGAACGTGTCCGCGGGGTCAGCATGCTTTCCGGCATGGGCATGTTCAACGTGGTCATCCGCGGTCACGGCTGGGTCGCGATGACCGCGAAGGGCAGTCCGGTCGTGCTGGACACCCGGGAGGCGCAGACGTTCGTCGACACCGACGCGCTCGTCGCCTTCACCGACGGCCTGCAGGTCCAGCCGCGGCGGACCGTCCGGCTCGGCGGGCTGATCGGCCGTGGCTCCGGGGAGGCGTTCCAGCTCGGCTTCTCCGGCCAGGGTTTCGTCGTGGTCCAGCCGAGCGAGGACGAACGGCCGAACTTCTCGGTACGCGGCTGACCGGGGCGCGGCTGGTATGGCTGGTACGGGGATCGCGTGTGACGTGCCGGCCGCACGCGACACGGGTTGCCGGTGACGCGGCGCCCGGTCCACCGCGCGGCACGCATGGGTGAGAGGATTCGATGATGAGCCACGGTGGATTCGGCGGTCCGCCCGCGGGTGGCTACCCCGGCGGCGCAGCTCCCGGTGGATATCAGCCCCCGCCCGGCCAGCCGGGCGGCTACCCGCCGCCGCCCGGCCAGCCCGGTTACCCGCCGGCCGGCGGCCAGCCGCCGGGATACCCCCCGGCCGGGTATCCGCCTCCTGGCGGGGCGCCGGGAGGCTATCCGGGAGGGGGGCCGGGCGTCCCACCCGCTCCGCCCGGCCCGCCCGGCGGCCCGGCGGGCGGCATCCGCAGCAGCCTGCTCGGCAACCCCGAGGTGCAGGCCCGGGAGCGTTTCACCCTGCAGAACGGCAAGATGCTCAAGGCGACTCTCGGCGCCGAGGGGATGCGGGAGTTCTACGCCCGCAAGGGCGCCATGGTCGCCTACCAGGGCGGGGCCAACTTCGACGCCCACTGGGAGGGCTGGGGCAGCCGGTTCCGGTCGCTGTTCCAGGGCGGCGAGGRCCTGAACCTGATGAAGGTCTCCGGCGGCGGCACGGTCTTCCTCGCCTACCAGGCGCAGGACGTGYACATTCTCGATCTCGGCGGAGACGGGCTGTCGGTGGACGGCAAGAACGTCCTCGCCTTCGACGCCGGCCTGCACTGGGATGTCGTCCGCATCGACTCCCAGGTGTCGATCGCCGGGGTCGGCAACTACCAGGTGGAGCTCTCCGGCAACGGCAAGGTCGCGGTCGTGACGTCGGGCGCCCCGCTCGTCATGCGCGTCACCCCGCAGAACTACTACTTCGCGGACGCCGACGCAGTGGTCGGCTGGTCGTCGAGCCTGCAGGTGTCGATGCAGGCGGCGGTCACCTCGTCCTCGGTGTGGCGGCCGCGTGGCAACACCGGGGAAAGCTGGCAGATGCAGTTCTCCGGGGACGGCTACGTCATCGTCCAGCCCTGCGAGCTGCTGCCGCCGTACAACGCGCTCGCCAACGCCGGCCTCGCCGGGCACTTCGGGCTCGGCGAGGGCGGTTTCGCCGGCAACCAGCTGCAGGGCCACCGCGACGGCCCGCCGGGACACGGTGGCGGGCACGGCGGGCACGGCGGCGGCACACCCGGCGGCCTCGGCGGAGCGCTCGGCGGCCTGTTCGGCAACCAGGGCCGCGGCGGCGGCCTCTTCGGCGGCCGCTAGCCGGCGGCCGCTGACCGGCGGCACAGCCTCGTCCGGAAGGACGTCAACGACGAACTGATGTAGCTCCGTTCTCACCTGTCCCTGGGAGCCCTCTCATGTATGAAGTGTGTCACTTCGACGCAAAAACTGACATGCTTCCGTCATGCCCCGGACCAGGTGGATGCTGGTGAGCAGGCAGAGCTCACAACTGTTGACGACGGCAGCCCTCAGCACCTTGCTCTCGCCTGTCGCCGAGGCGGTGACGGTCGGCGGYATCATCTGGGTGCMGATCCGGGCAACCGGCAAGGAAGGGACGGTCAGGGTGCGGACCACGTTGTCCACGCTGGCGCCATGCCGTCTCCGGATAGTGATCAATACGCTGGTTCCGAGTGAACCCAGGATGCAGTATCTTGCCGGCGCTGGCAGGGAGACGTTCTCAGCGCGACGGCTTTGTCTCAATATTCCGCATCGTCCTTTTGATGGTACTCATAAACATCGGACGGAACCGAGGTCGGCCGACGAGAGCGCTTACGAGCCCGATGACATCCCCGAGGTGCCGCTGGCGCCGAGGGTCGCCCCGGGCGCGTGCCGCGCGGTTCTTGAGGCGTTCGCCAGAGAGTGTTTCATTGAGATCGGACCGGACTTCGTCTGGACGGAACCGTAGCGGAGGTGTGGATCATGGATGGTGCGGCGACGGTAGGCGCGGTCCTGCACGCCATCAACGACCATACCGTGGTCCGGCCGTACGGAGACGGTCTACTTGTGGATCTTCCTCTGACGTACGGTGACGGCGACGCCGTACGTGTTCTTGTCGAACCGATGGGCAACGGTTACCGGGTGACGGACCGGGCCGCGGCGGCAGCTCTACTCGCAATGGCCGGTGTGAACGTGACGAAGGGCCGGTCGGCGGAGGCTTTTGCCGAGGCCGTACGGAGCRCCGGTCTCAACGGTACGGATGTCGCCGAAGGCGAGCTCGTCGCCTTCGGCGACGCCAGCGATCTCGGTCAGCGCGTTCTGGATGTCGCGCAGGCATCCATGCGTGTTGACCAGCTTCGTTGGCTGGCGGTACGCCAGCCGTCGGCCAGGTTTCCGGAGCTGGTCACCAAGCGAATAGACAGGTGGGTCGACGGCGACGAGCGTCAGGTGCAGCGCAAAGCACCGGTACCGCTGCGATCGGGACGCAGTCGACCGGTGACACTGCGGGTCTCGCACAATGATCGATCCGCCTATATTCAGGCGGTCGGTTCCCGGGACCAGGAGCAGGCTGCCGAGCGCTGCTACTGCATCTTCAGCCTTTCGCAGGTGCCGAAGGACAACAGGATCGCCGCCCTCGACGGTGGGCCGGAGGACTGGCAGGCCGCCATCATCGAYGAGCTGAAGTCCGTTGGCAGCGTGGAGTTCTTCGATGATCTGATCGGTCTTGAAAACCGTCTCGACGCGATAGTTCCCCCGCCGCCGTCCTTGTTGTCGGCACAGTCGTCGGCATAAAAACAGCCCGGCTCCGTGGCCGCTTGGTTCCTGGGCCGCGTAGAGAAATAATCATGGATTGTCGCCGGGATGGCCGGCCGGCCGGCTGCGTTCTGTTGGTCGCCGCCGTGTGCGGCAAAAAGATCGAGAGACGAAAGATGTTGGATACAGAGCGATTACATGATCTTAACTTGCGCATGGAGCCGGATATTTCTGGATAGTTAGGTACAACAGGGACGAGGATGTCATCCCGCTCCTCGGAGCCGTAGGGGAGTACCGCGTGGGATTGCAACCCGGACGGGTCCGGACTCGTCGTACCTGGTGTGGGGCAGCTACCTTCTCGGCGTACAGATTCCGGACGCGGTGACCACGACTTCGTGTTCCGCTCGGCAGCCGACGGCCGCATGCGGCCGGAGCGGCGTGCGCGAGAGCGGGAACCGGAGCAGGTAGGGGTCCGCATGAGCAGCCGGCGGCGCACGTCCGGCTGGTGGTCGCGGGTACGGGCGAAACCGTGGCTGGGGACCAGCGCCGGGATCCTCGGGGCCGCGCTGATCGGCTTCTCCCTGTATCTGTATGACGTCGGAGGCGGGCGCGGCGCCGGGACGGCTGACCAGGCGGCGGTGCTCAGCGCTGTTGCCCCGCCGCCCACCACCCCGTTCGCCCCCGCCGTGCCACCTCCCGGCACCGCGCCACCCACCCCGACCGTCTGGCCATCCGCTCCGGCGCCCTCCGCGGACGTGCCGCCCGCGACCACCGGCGAGGGGCCGGCCGCCGCCGGGACCACCGCCGACGGCGGGTCGCGCTCCCTGCCGCCCGTGCCCAAGGTGCTCCCGCCCCGCGTCACCCGGCCGACGGCGGTGGCCACGACCGGCGTTACGGCACAGCCGTCGCCGCCGCGGACCGGCCCGTCCGTTCAGCCGCCGTCCGTTCAGCCGCCGCCTGTTCACACCGAGCAGCCACCGCCACCGCCGCCGGTCACGCCGACGCCGTCGACCGGTGTGCCGGTGCCCACCCAGGCGGTCGGCCCCTGACAGGGAGCCTGAGCAGAGACGTTGCGGCAGGTAGGGGCGTTGCGGCAGGTAGGGGCGCTGTGGCGGGTACGGTGGCCGGACAGGTGGCAGCGCCGCCCAGGTGACCGGTGGCCGTTTCGCCCAGGAGCGACCGTACGCGTCCTCATGGTCGCCGAACCTGCCGGACCCGCCGGAGCAGGACGGGCGGCGAGTCGACAGCGGCGCGGCCGTGCTGCGTTCGTACCGCTGTTCACGCTGCCGGAGGTCACAGATGCCGCAAGGACAGGACGCACGGTGACCAGTGTCGGAACGGAGTCCTCGGCGCTGTCGGTGCGCTGCTCCGAGTGGACGTGGGAGCAGGGTGTCGACCCGATCGGCTCCGCCCTGGTGTGCGACACCTTCGTGCTCGTCGAGACGCCGCCACCATGGCCACGGGACGTCGGCGACATACCGACCTTCGCCGACGTCATGCGCGGCCTGCCACCGGGGGTCCGACTGCTCGCCGTCGCGCCGGCCGACGAGCCCGTCACGGCCGCCGACAGCCGGACCGCGGCCACGGTGGAGACGGACGCCGGTACCGATCGTGACGGAGGACGGCCCGGCGTCCGGGTGACACTCTGGCGCCGCCGGAACTCCAACGGTTTCCAGGGCAGCGACCACGTCGTCCCCCGGGATCGTCTCACCGAGAGAATCCTCGGCCTCCTCGACCGTGCCCCCAGCCTCGATCTCGGCCGCGGCCTCGGCGTCGATCCCAACCGTGGACGTGGCCTCGATCGTGGCCGTGACCCCGGTGTGCGGCCGGGCCCCGGCCATGGTTCCGAGCCCGGCGCAGGCCCAGGGCTCGACCCCGACCCGGGTCCTGGCGAGTGGGCGTCGGCCCGGCCCGCCCCCGTCGAGGTCCTGCTGTGCGGCCATGGCCAGCGGGACCGCTGCTGCGGCCGGATCGGCACCCGTCTGCATCTCGACGTGGCGTCGGCCTGGCCCGGCGTGCGGGTCCGGCGGTGCAGCCACACCGGCGGCCACCGGTTCGCTCCGACCGGTTTCACCTTCCCGGACGGGCGGGCCTGGGGCTTCCTCGACGCCCCGACCCTCGACGGGATCGTGCGGCGCGCCAACACCCCCGCCGAACTGCGCGGACGGTACCGGGGGAGCACCGCGCTCGACCAGTGGGGACAGGTGGCCGAGCGGGAGCTGTTCGAGCGTTTCGGCTGGGGCTGGCTCGACCACGAGCTCACCGCCTCCCGCACCGAGGTCGTAGCCGACGGCCGACTGGCAACGGTGGAGCTGGCCTGGCAGGGACCGACCGGCGCCGCAACAGCCACCGCGTCCGTCGCGGTGGTCCGAAACGTCCCCGTCCCGCTCTGCGGCGAAGCCCTGGACCACGCCGAAAAAACCAGCCCCGAGCTGTCCCTGCGCTCAATCGAGATGCGACGGACCCGCGGAACTCAGGGTATTTCGTCGGCATCCGCCCGATCTTTTCCACCAGCGGGAAATTCGGCACCATGAGCTTCCCGCCAGCGCCGTGGGCGGTCAGACCGAAATACGGTGCCTTCCACCGCGGATCGATGCCCGGACGGTACTGAAAAACTCCTGGGTCGGCTCTGGTCGAGGTGGGCTGAGCAGCAGGCGAGACGTCGGGACGGGGCATTTGGGTTTGCAGGTGGAGGACAGCCGCGATGAGAACGGCCGCGCCGACGAGTTGACGGAGGTTGAGGGACTGACCGAGCCACAGCCATGCGATTACGGCGCCGAAGGCGGGTTCGAGGGCAATGGCCGCGGAGGCTGCCTGGGAGCCTGCTCGGACGACCCCCCAGGAGAACAGGACGAAAGGCACGAGGGTGCCGAGAATGCCAACGAGCAGGACGTCGGGCAGATGACGAGTGTCGGTAAGGACACGCGGCCAGCCCTGAGAGGCCTGGATGATCATCCAGGCGACTGTGGAGACGGTGAAGGCTCGGGCCATCGATGCGGTGGCACCGTAGGCACGGCTGGAACTTTCGCCGAGGATGGAGAACGACGCGACGGCGACGGCGGTAAGCAGGCCGTAGGCGAGGCCGGTCAGACTGATCTGGCCGGTTCCGGCTGCCGGTAGGTCGACGACGAACGCCACCCCGATGATCATCACGGCCAGCGCGATCGGCACTGTCGCGGCTGGCCGTTTGCGATGAGTCAGCAACGACCACAGGACGACGAGAGCGGGCGCCATGTTCTGTAGCACGATGGCCATGGCGACCGGCAGGCGTGCGATAGCCAGGAACAGGGCGGCATTGGCGGTGCCGACGGCCAGCCCGAACATGAGGGTGTGCCCGAACCGGGGAGTGTTTCCACCGACAGACGCTCGATCGCCGTCGCGGGTGTGCCAGACATAACTGAACAGGCCGAGGCCCACGGCGGTGATGTAGGTCCGTGCCTCCACCAGTTCGAGGGGTGTGACTCCGGCATGGAACAACCTGMCGGCGACGCTGGCTCCGAACGCCCACAGAACGGTCGCCACGGTGACGGCGAGAAACCCGACCCGGGAGTGAAGAAGGTCGCCGCGTGGTGCATCACTGTCACGTGGCGAGCGTCGGATCAGACGTACCAGCGCAGCAGGACGCTTCCCCACGTCATGTCTCCTCTGAATCCACTGTCGATTGGCCGGGATCGGGCCGCGCGTCGGTGGGCCGTTCGGGTTCGCGTTGGCTGGCCGGCACACGAGCCTTCTGCGGGGCTGATCATCAGCCGCTCGGCTGAAGTGCGGCGCGTAGGATCGGCGCGATGCCGATGTTGCTGGTTGTCCACCACACGCCGTCGCCGACGATGCAGGCGATGCTGGAGGCCGTGCTCGCCGGGGCGCGCGACGACGCGATTGAGGGCGTGGACGTCGTCGTCCGCCCAGCGCTTGCCGCCACGGCCGTCGACGTGCTGGCCGCCGACGGCTACCTGCTCGGCACGCCAGTGAACATCGGCTACATGTCCGGTGCCCTCAAACACTTCTTCGATCAAGCCTATTACCCTTGCCTGGAAGCAACTATCGGTCGGCCGTACGCCTTGTACGTCCACGGCAACTCCGACACCGCTGGCGCGGTCCGCAGCGTGGAGACGATCGCCGTCGGTCTGAAGTGGAAGCGGTTACGTGAGCCCGTAACGGTGATCGGCACGCCGGGCGCGAAAGATCGAGAGGCGTGCTGGGAGCTGGGGGCCACGGTGGCCGCGAGTCTGATGCCGTAGCTGACCGGCGGGCCCTGCCGCATGGGCCGCGCGTTCCGTCCGGCCAGACGTGTGGTCGCGGAGAGCGACGGGTCGCGACCAGGGTTCGGCACATTGTCTTCGACGGCTTCCACTATTCGATCTTGGAAGCGACGGTTGGTTGCCCGTACGCCCTCTACGTCCATGGCACCAGCGACACGACCGGCGCGATCCGTCGCGTGGAGACCATCGCGCCAGCCTGAAAATGGAAGCGCCTACGTAGATCCCCTGCCGGTGATCGGCGTGATCGACACCGCGGCCCGTGAGGCACGCTGGGACCTTGGAGCCACCGTCGCAGCCAGCCTGCTGGAGGCCTGACCCTTCGCCACCGGATTGCGAGTGCTGGGCCGTGGCCGTGGCCGCCGTGCCCGGCGGCGCTGCTCGGCGTGGCCATGATCGGTGCCGCGGTGGTCGATGCGGCAGCGACAGCAGGAGGCATCCGGCGAGTGCGGCGCCAGTGCCGGCGATGAACGGCGCCCGTGGGGTGAGCGCGGCGGCGAGGGCGGTGGTGATGGGCCCGCCCACCGGCGTGCTTCCGACGAGCACGACGGAGAACAACGACATCACCCGGCCGAGGTAACGGGGATCGGCGCCCTGCAGGGCGCCGATGGTCGAGGTGAGGTAGGTCGACCAGGCGACTCCGACCGCCGCGAGCATGCTCAACGCGACCACCGGATGGGGCGCTGCCGCGACGCCACCCAGGCTCGCCGCGAGCGCCGCCGCGGCGGGCGCGGCGATGGTGCGTCGGGGCGGCCGAGCGGCGGCCCAGATCGCGCCGGCCAAGGATCCGGCGGACACGGCGGTGAATGCCTGCCCGACCTGCGCGGGGCCGCCGCCGAAGGTGCCGGTGATCAGCAGCGGGATGGATACCTGGAAGGTGATCGCGAGAGTGCCGATGACGGCCATCGCGCCGAGAGCGGCGCGCAAGGACGGCGTCGCGGCGACATAGCGCATGCCTTCGCGGATCTGYCCCGGCGTTCTGGGCACCCGGGGTGGCGCGGGCACCAGTTGGGCCAGGACAAGCAGGACGACGACGTCGGCGGCGAAGGAAACGGCGTTGAGCCCGAAGACCCAGCCCGGGCCGCGGACCGTGACCAGCCATCCGCCGAGGGCGGACCCGGCGGTCATCCCGGTGAGCAGCACGAGGGTGGACGACGCCGAGGTCCGAGCGGCGGCGCCGGGCATCAGGGCGGGGATCAGCGCCTGCCGGGCCGGTGTGTCCAAGGCGTTGAGGACACCCCACGCGAAGGCGATGGCGAGCACCACTGGCACCGACAGCGTGCCCGTGAACTCGGCGACCGCGTACCCGCTGGCGACCACGCCGAGGCCGGCTTCGCTGGYGACGAGCAGCGCACGCCGGTCACGCCGGTCGGCCACCGCTCCGAACCAGGGGCCGAGCAGCAGGCTGGGCAGGAACTGCGTCGCCACCACCCAGCCGAGCATCGCGGGGTCGAGCCGGACGGTCACGACGGACAGGGCGACGACCTGCGCCCACGAGCAGACGACAGATGGTAACTGGCCCACGAGGTAGAGCCGGAGCGCCGGCGTCACAGCGTGGCCAGCACGGTCCCGGCGAGGGCCAGCCCGAACAGGTAGGTTCCAGCCGCTCCGACCGTCCGCCGCCTGGTCACGTCGGCCCATGACCGTGCGGCCAGCATGCCCCAGGCATGCGCCAGGCGAGCCGCGGTGGCCCCGATCACGAAGGCGAGCGTCCATGCCGGTGCTCGCGATCCGACCAGCAGGGACAGCACGATCAGGGTGGGGATGTACTCGGCGGCGTTGCCGTGCGCGCGGATCGCGATGAACAGCGGGTCGGAGGGGTCGGTGGGCGCCTGGCTCCCGCCGCGGCCGGCGGCCGCCGCGCGCAGCCGGGTGACGTTGGCGCCCAGCCCGAACACGAGCGCGGCGAGCACCGCGGCACACACGAGGGCGATGGTCATACGAACCTCCGCTGGAAACGGGCGTCAGAAAAGGCGGCGTCACGAGGGGCGGCGTCGTGAAGGGCGAGGTCGAGGACGTCCGCGCACAGCGACCAGCCGAGCAGCGCGTCGGCCTTGCGCAGCGCGCCCGGGCTGGTGATGTTCACCTCGATCAGGTGCGGGCCGATCACGTCGAGGCCCGCTACTCGCACTCCGTACGAGRCCAGAACCGGTGCCAGCCGCGCGCAGATGTGCCTGTCGCGGGTCGTGAGCGGGGCCTGCGCGGAGGGCTGGCCGATGCGGAAGTCGCCCGCCGCCGGGTATCGGTAGACGGCGCTCACCGGGATGCCGTCGAGGACGAAGACGCGCTTGTTGCCGTCATCGACCTCGGGCAGGTAGCGCTGGGCGACGACCAGCCGGGTGCCGCCGGCGGTCGCGGTCTCCAGCAGCGACGCCAGGTTCGGGTCGCCGACGCCCAGCCGGTAGACGCCGTGCCCCGCGTAGCCGTCGACCGGCTTGAGTACGGCCACCCGCTGCGCAGCGACGAACTCGTACAGGGCCCGGATGTCGGCGGATACCAGCGTCGGTGGAATCAGATCGGGAAAGCGCAGCGGCATCAGATGCTCGCTGCAGGCGCGCAGCCCGCGCGGGTCGTTGACCACCGGCGTGGAATGGACGAGGTCGAGCACGAACGTCGCGGCCAGATAGGCTGCGTCGAGCGGCGGCTCGACCCACATGAAGATCGCGTCGGCATCGTCGAGATTGACATGCTCGGGTGGGCCGGCTGACATCCACGGATCGGGCACGGTCCAGGCACAGCCGCCGGCCGGGTGGGACGGAGCGAGGCACAGCTGCCGAGCGGTCGCGCCCGGCTTCCCCTTCACGACGGACAGCTCGGAAGGGGTGGTGACCCGCACGGCGGCGCCGCGGTCCTGGGCCGCGTGCATGAGCCCGACGCTGGTGTCGGTGGCCGGGTCGAGCCGGTCGAGCTCGTCGACGACGAGGACGACGTTCATCGCGGCCTCGACCGGGGCCCGGTGCGGCCCGGTGGTTGTCATCGGTTGCTCCTGCTTTGGGATGTACGGGTTCAGCCGACAGCCGGGCGGCGGCCAGCAGAGGGACGGCCGCTACTACGCGGACGCCTGGTCGGACCGGTGCTCCTGCTCGCGGCGAGCGGCGGTCACGATCGCGTCGTCGACGGTGGCGATCTCGGGATCGGTCCAGTCGGTGTGCGCCTGGGTGGTGTAGAAGCGGACTTCGTGACCGTCCGGGTCATGGGCACCGGGCAGAATCCAGCCGATCGTGGCGAAGTGCACGCCGGCATGGGCTTCGCCCAGTGCTGTGAGCCGCCGCGCGAGCGCCTCGAGGGCCGCCTTGGTCGGCACACCGATCGAGAAGTAGTCGAAGCCCGCCGCGCGGGCGGCTCGCTCCGGGTCCAGCCGCAGGCCGAAGGCCGGCCCGCCATTGGGGTGCACCATGACCACCCCCATCAGGACGCCGTTCTCGACGAACTCGGTGCTGATCTCGTAGCCCAGACGGCTCTCGTACCAGGTACGCGAGCGGTCCAGGTCGCTCACCGGGAGCTTGACGTGATGCACCCCGTCGAGCTCTGGCGCGACGGTGTTCGTCACGGCGGACCTCCGAGTTGTGTATAGCGCAGATGCAAAAATGCAGTCCAACTGCATTGCAGTTAGACTGCATCGCATGATGAGTGATGTCAAGGGCCTGCGGGCGGCCCGGGTCGCGGAGACCGAGGAGCGGATCCTGGCCGCCGCCCACGAGCTGTTCGTCCGCGACGGGTACGCGGCCACCACTCTCACCGCGGTCGCCGACGCCGCCCGCGTCGCGCCTCGCACGGTCTACGTGCGCTTCGGAACCAAGGCCGATCTCCTGCGGCGCGTCGTCGACGTGGCCATCGTCGGTGACACTCAGGACCTCGACGTGCAGAGCCGTGAGTGGTACCAGGCCGCGCTCGTCGCGCCCACCGTCGACGAACGGATCGGCCTGCTCGCTGACGGCAGCGCCGCGCTCATGGCCCGCGCCGGCGACGTGTTCGCCGTCGCGCAGCAGGCCGAACCCCTCGAGCCCGTCATCGCCGCCGCGGCCCGCGCCGGACGCGCGGCGACCCGAGACTCGATGCGCTCTTTCTTCACCGCGCTGCGCGACGACGGACTACTTCCCGCCGGCGTCGACCTCGACTGGCTGTGTGACACCGCCGGCGTGCTCGCGCACGCCAACACTTATCTGCTGGTCCGCGAAACCCTCGGCTGGACCATCGACCAGTACCGAACGTGGCTACGCGCCACTTGGCAGCGCCTCATCGCCGCCGCGGCCACGCCGGATAGGTGAGCAGCCCGCGCCGAACCCCAAGCAGCCGGGAGCCGGCGATCGGCGCGGTCCCACCGCCCTGGCGGTGCGTGTCGAACCGTGGCAACAGCGGTTCGACCAGCTCCCACAGATCGTCCGGGACCAGCCGTATCGCCAGGCTGTTCTCCATCACATCCATGATCAAATATGTACCTGGAGAGCCACACGAGACACCCGCTAATACTGAGCCTCACCCTGAGTAATTTTCGACTCAGTACTAAGGCGCCGCCCGCGGCGGTGTCATCGTCACCGATGCTTCCGCTGTCGGCGCCGGTCGGTGACTGGACCGGACCCGGAACCGGACGGTGGACGGTGGATGGTGTGGGTAGGTTGGTCGGGTGTACTCGACGCGGGTCTCGCGGCATGTGAACGCTCCGCGTGCGGTGGTGTATCGGGCGCTTCTGGACGCGGACGCGATCGCGCGGTGGYGGGTGCCGGCCGGGATGACCGCTCTGGTGCACGAGTTCGACCCTCGCGAGGGCGGCTCGTTCCGGATCTCGCTCACCTACGACGCGCCGGACCAGGCCGGCAAATCGGCGTCGAACACCGACACTTGTCACGGCCGTTTCGTCTGGCTCGTTCCGGGCGAGCGGGTGGTCGAGGAGCTCGAGTTCGAGACGGCGGACCCCGCGTTCGCCGGCCGGATGGTGATGACGACGACGCTCACCGATGCCGACGGCGGGACCGATGTCCTGATCGTCCATGAGGGGATTCCGGACGGTATCCCCGCCGCCGACAACGAGACGGGCACGCGGATGGCACTGGCCGGCCTCGCCCAGCTCGTCGAGTCCCACCACGCCGGCGGCTGACAGAGGACCGGGTCTCACCCGTCGACGGGACTGGCGCCGACGCGGCGGCGGCGCGGTGTGTGACGGGGCCGTAGCATGGTCGCGATGCCGACTCTCCTGATCGTTCACCACACGCCCTAACCGACGATGCAGGAGATGCTGGAATCGGTGCTGGCGGGTGCCAGGACGGACGACTACCCTTGTTGATGTTACTTTTGCGACCAGATCTACTACCCGTGCCTTGAGGTGACCATCGGCCGGCCGTACACGCTGTACGTACACGGGAACTCCGACACGACGGGCGCGGTCCGCGGCGTCGAGACCATCACGACCGGCCTGAGATGGAAGCGGTTGCGTGACCCGCTGGCCATGATCGGCGAGGCGGACGCCGCCGCTCGCGAGGCGTGCTGGGAACTCGGAGCCACCGCGGCCGCATCACTGATGTTCGGCTGATGTGAGCCAACCGACGTACTGTGGTAGATTCAGGGCGGTATCCGGCATCGACCGAAGCCACAGCATCGTCGAGACGCCCATCCTCCTGATCGGCCACGACGCCGTCGCCCGCCCGGTGCGGACCGACGACGCGGGCGAAGCCGAGTGCCGCGCGGTTGTCGTGTCTGCGAGGATCGGGGCATGGACGAGACGCTCGTTGGCATCGCGACGCGTGACGCTGTCGCCGTGCTGCGTCAGGYAGGCGCCCAGTTCGCCTATCTGCACGGCAGCCGCGCCGTTGGGTGCCAGCGGGCGGAATCGGACATCGATATCGCCGCCTACTTCGGCGGGCCGCGGCCTCCGAACTCCTTCGACATACTCCTGCCACCCGGCGTCGACCTCCTCGTCCTCGACAACGCGCCGCTCGAGCTCGCGGGCAGGGTCGCAGCCGGCGGGCGGCTGCTCTTCGAGGACGACCGGGCCGCGCGGGTGCGCTGGGAGGCGATGACCAGAAAGATCTACTTCGACGAACTTCCGCGGATCACTCGGGCGCACCGCGAGTTCGCCGCGGCTCTTCTGGACCGGAGCGCATAGCAGGTGGTCGACGAGGCTCGGGTGCTACGCCTGCTCCGCGCGATCACCGACGACCTGTCCGTGCTCCGCCGCGAGTCGGACGCCAACGACGAGCGCCGCGCGGACCCGATCTGGCTGCGCGGGGTGAAGTACACCTTCGTGACAGCGATCGAGGCCTGCGTCGACGTCGCGCAGCACATCTGTGCGACGCAGGGCTGGGGACCGCCGGCGGACAACGGCGACGCGGTCCGGCTCCTTGGCGTCCATGGAGCACTGGCCCCTGCGCTCGCGCTGTCGCTCCGCAAGGCCGTCGGCTTCAGGAACGTCCTCGTCCACGACTACATCGACGTCAACGATGAGATCGTCGTTGCTCGGCTGAATGCCCTTGACGACCTTGACGAATTCGTCCGGGAAATAGCGGCGTACGTGTCTGCCGCGGAGGCGTAGCCGGGGGCCCAGGCGCGATCGCGGTCCGACCCCTGACGACGGCACAGGACAACCGGGTTCCGCTGGACGTGGAGGCCAACCTCATTGTCACGTACTGTAGCTAACTGATGCACCCGAGTTTCGGGCACTTCTGCGACCAGAAGTAGCGCGAACGCTGTACCCGTGATCTGCGGTAAATAGTGATCTATATACGCAAGGTCGGCATCCGGAGGAGCCGGCCGCCCGACCGGACAGTCAACATCCACGAGACACGCACGGAACCTTTTCGCGTAGCGAGCGGTGATGCTGAGCGATCTCCAGTGTGTTGTCCTTGCGGTGGCTGTCTGGAGCGCCGGTCAGGTAACCATACGTATCCCCGCGAGCGGTGGCACGCTTCGAGGGGTGCTGGCCACCGGAGAAGATCGGCGCGAGTTTGTCGTTGTGTACGCTTTTGCGGCCAAAAAGCGTACACAACGACAAACTCGCCTGGATCATGGCCTGTACGGCTGGTTGTGGAGGGGAACCGCGCTACTTGACCGGCGCTCTGGGTGGTACGGCGGTGTTCGGTGTGGATAAGCACGAGGGCTGCCTTGGCTATGAGGCCGATCTTCCAGGAGCCGAGGCTGGCCTTCTGGAGCGCCTTGAGATGCTTCAGGATGGCGTTCGCGCGTTCGCCGACGGCCCGCGGGGCGTTGTGGATCCTGTTGTGCTTCTTCCGGTCGTCGGTGAGCGACCCGCCCTTCGGTGTCGTGAACGGCACGGCTGCTGTGACCGAGATGTGGCCGCGGCCGGCGGCTGATCCGTCGCCGTCGGCCGTCGCCCGTCGGCCTTGACCGGGCCGGTCCAGCAGGTCGTGCCGCGGATCAGCCGCAGCGGTCAGCGCAACGATGACGGCGGACACCGGTGATCTCCGAGATCGTCACCGGTCCCCGGCGAGCCCTGCGCCTGGTCGCGCTGTCAACGGCTGGATGGATGATTCGCTCGATGGCCGGGTGATGGCCCCCGCCGCGCTCACCTTCGCCCTCCATCTGTCTGTCGCAGGCACGGTCCGTCGTTGCGATGGACTCGTTAGGATCATGGCCATGAAGGCGGGCGTGGAAGACGCGATGATCGCTGTCCCGGCCGGGCGGGTGACGCTGTCGGACCGGCGAACGCGGYGGAGGTGGTCCGTCGAGCTCGCGCCATACCATCTCGCCGCGTTTCCGGTCACCCGGGCGCAGTACGTACAGGTCACCGGTGGGCGGCCAGGTACTGCCCGGGGGGACCGGCTGCCCGTCGAGGGCGTTTCCTGGTGGGACGCTGTCCGGTTCTGCAATGCGATGTCACAACACGAGGGGCTGGCGCCCGCGTACGACATCCGTGCTGGCAGCGAGGATGTCGAATGGGACCCCTCGGCGGACGGGTACCGGCTGCCGACCGAGGCCGAGTGGGAACACGCCTGTCGTGCCGGCACGACAGGCCCACGGTATGGACTGCTCGACGACATCGCCTGGTACCGCGCCAACTCGGACGAGCGAATCCACGAAGTGGGTGGCAAACAGCCCAACCCGTGGGGCCTGTACGACATGCTGGGCAACGTCTGGGACTGGTGCTGGGACACGTACGACATCAAGGTTTACGGCACGTACCGGGTGTTGCGTGGCGGAGGGTGGTTCGACCAGCACTGGAGCTGCCGGGCGTCCGTGCGCCGCCGCAGCCATCCGAACTTCCAGGTCGACGACACAGGATTCCGCATCGCTCGGTCCGTTCCTCACTGACGCACGCGTCTTTGCCTCGATCGCTGGACGCCCCGCCGGGGTCTGCGGGCAGTGCCGTCACAGCGATCCGAGTCGTATTGCCCCGGTCAGCGTCGCCAGCGCTGTGGCCCGGGCGCKTGCTGGATGAGTGGCGTGGCCGGAGTTACCCCGGGTGCGGCCACATGACGGAAGCTGGCGGAAAGGGTTGACCTTCACGTCCGCGTCAGGGTTTAGCGTCCGGCGGCATGACCGGATTCCAGTCGTCATCCGTTGCTTCGGACCAGCCGCCGGCTCTCGCCGGGGACAGCGTCGGTTGGCAGGTGCACCTGGCCGCCCGTCCCGTTGGGACGCCCACTCCCGCTGACTTCGCCCTCGTGAAGACGACGGTCCCGCGGCCGTCGCCGGGGCAGGTGCTCGTGCGCAATCTGTTCCTGTCCCTGGACGCGGGAGCGCGGCTACGGATGAGTGACGTCGGTGTGCCGATTCCGCTGTACGCGGTGGGCGCGGTGATGGACGGGGACGCCGTCGGGGAGGTCGTTCTCAGCGCCAGTCCGGATCTCGCCGTCGGCGATCTGGTTCACCATGGCATGGGGTGGCGAGAGTACGCGGTCGCCGACGCGGCGCGGTTCCGCCGGGTCGACAGCCGGGTCTTCCCGACGCTGTCCGTGCATCTCGCGCCGTACCTGACGGCGTGGGCCGGGCTGGTCGACGTTGCCGGGCTGGCCGCCGGGGACACCGTCTTCGTCTCGGGAGCCGCCGGCGCGGTGGGTGGCCTTGCCGGCCAGATCGCCCGGCTGAAGGGTGCCGGCCGGGTCGTCGGCAGCGCCGGCTCGCCGGCCAAGGCCGCCCACCTGGTCGAGGAACTCGGTTTCGACGCCGCGTTCGACCACCACGACGGCCAGCTCGCCGACCGGCTCCGGCAGGCCGCTCCCGGCGGCGTCGACGTGTACTTCGACAACACCGGCGGCCCGCAGCTCGAGGCTGCGATCGAGGTGATGAACCCGCACGGCCGGATCGCGCTGTGCGGAGCGCTCGCGTCGCAGAACGGCGGTGCCGGCGCGGCCGGGCCGTCGAACCTGGTCCTCGCGATCGCCAAGCGGCTCAGGCTGCGGGGATTCCTCACGAGTGACCATCTGAGCCGGACGGACCAGGTCCGGGCCGAGGTTGCCGAATGGCTCCGGCAGGGACGCCTCCACCTCGACGAGACCGTCGTCGACGGCCTGGAGAACGCTCCCCGGGCCTTCACCGACATGCTGGGTGGCGCGTACACCGGCAAGGTCGTCGTCCGGCTGTCGCGGTAGACCCGCCCGGCTACGGTTACCCGTGGAGGTGGGAGCCATGCGGATCGGTGAACTGGCCCGCGTGGCCGGTACGACCACGCGCACGCTGCGGTACTACGAGGAGCAGGGACTGCTCAGCCCACGGCGTGCCCCCAGCGGCTACCGGCTCTATGACAGCACGGATGTCACGCGGATAGACAACATCCGCAAACTGCTCGCGAGCGGGTTCACGGTGCGGGACACCCGCTCCTTTCTCGGCTTTCTCGACCGCCCGTTACCAGACCGTTTTCGTCCAGCACCCATGTGCGAGGACGCGCTGGCAGTCGCCGCTCGCCGTCTCGCCTCACTCGACGAACGCATCGCCGCCCTGACCCAGCTCCGAAACCGGTTGGCGGGCCGTCTCCCCGAGTTGACAGAGAACACCCTGGGTGATGATAGAGTGACTGTTGCGAGCGACAGCTCTTCGGCACCGGCAGTGATGACGCTGGTGGACGAGGAGGATGGTGTGGTCGCTGTGGCCGAGACGAACATGCCCGCGCTTACAGYCGACCTGGTACGTACCACACTGGAGAACGTCAGACGATGAGGATTTCTGGCCATTCGCTGACAGCGCACCACCGTACCGTGCCGAACTTCATGAGACCTCGGCCATAATCCGTTCGACATCGCCGCGGGTAAGGCGGCCACGATTACCCATTATGTAGTACCCCGGAACGCCAAGGGCCTTGAGGCTCTTCGTTACACCTTTCAGGTCATCCCAGACGTCTTCTCTCCCGCGGGGCGTCCGCTCCTTCGGGTCACCGGTGGCATGATGATCATATATTTGTTCCCAGTACTCGTAACCGAGTCTCCTGAGCTCCTCCATCAGGGCGTCGACGCCCGGTTTCGCGCGCCACTTCCTGTTGGTGACGTCCATTTCCTGGCGGGCGGTGTAGATGACGGGGCTGATCCGGTGCTCTTCTTCGGGCCGGCGGGGCGAGGGGCTACGTGTCCATGCACTGGCCTCGAAGCACACCGCCAGCCAGAGGGCTTCGGCGATATACTGACGTGTCTGACGAACGAACGAACCGACTGTCGGTCGTTCAGGACCTCGTCCTTGGTCAGCTGGACGCTGGCGATTTCCCTGCCCGGCCGTTTCGACTTCCGAAGCTGTGCGCTCGCGTTCGTACAGAACAGCTCGTCCGTCTCGGGATCGTGGACCACGCAGAAAACCGGGGCGTTACTCCTGCTCCAGTATTCCCTGTGGTTTTCTGTTGGAACATGATAGCCTGATCCGGTCCTGTACGAACGACCACCCTTGACTTGTATCCATACGGTGTTYCCGGTCCGTTCCAGGTTCTCCACGAACGAAACGTAGAGATCCTCGCCGTGGTCGTTGTCGCCGTCGATCTTCTGGATCATGTGTTCGTGGCGCTCCATCAGTCCGGTGAACGCGTGAATCGCAGCCCGCTTGGTGACCCGATTTTTGTTGACCGGCATCGCGGCTCCCCCGACAGGCTCGCTCTGCATGGGTCGTCCCGCCCCACTTTAGCGTGAGGAGAGATCCGGGAATAACGTACCGTGACCCGGCGCTCTTTTGGGTTCTATACGGACCCGTCTGCTCCCAGTGGTCCGGTCGTTCCGCATGCGCGGTGTGTCCAGCGCTCGCTGGATCTCGACTGTGGTTACTGCGAGTGCGCGGGATCTTGGCCGCGCCACGGGTATCCGGGATGGCCGTGCCCACGTGGGAGAGCAGCCGTTCAGCCCTGTGATTCATCCGAGGTCCTCGATCCGTCGTCCATGGATCGAAGATCTCGGCCTGGCGCTGGTTGGATGATGCCTGGGAGGTGGTCGGTGGGATGAGCGCGACGCTTGTTGCCAAGGGGGTTGCGGCTGCTCGCGGTGGCCGGAACCTGTTCGACGATCTTGACCTGGTCGTCGGGCCGGCGGAGCGGGTCGGGCTGGTCGGGCCGAACGGGGCCGGTAAGTCCAGTCTGCTGCGGATCCTCGCCGGTCTCGACGCGCCGGCGGCCGGCGCCGTCCGGCTGGCGCCGCCGAACGCGTCCGCCGGCTACCTCGCGCAGGAGCCGCAACGGCGCCCGGGCGAGATCGTGCTGGACTTCCTCGCCCGGCGGACCGGCGTCGCCGCGGCGACCAGCCGGATGGAGGCGGCGACCCGGGCGCTGACCGACGACGAGCCGGGCGCGGCCGACGCCTACGCCGACGCGCTGGAACGCTGGCTGGCGCTCGGCGGCGCCGACTTCGCCGAACGGGCCGACGCGTCCGCCGCCGACCTGGGGCTCGCGATCGACCTGACAGCGCCGATGACCGGGCTCTCCGGCGGTCAGGCCGCCCGGGCCGGGCTCGCCGCCCTGCTGCTCAGCCGGTTCGACGTCTTCCTGCTCGACGAGCCGACCAACGACCTCGACATCGACGGGCTGGAACGGTTGGAGTCGTTCGTGGCCGGGCTGCCGGCCGGGACGGTCGTCGTCAGCCACGACCGCGAGTTCCTCAGCCGGACCGTCACGTCCATCCTGGAGATCGACGCGCACCAGCACCAGATCGCCTTCTACCGGGGTGGCTACGAGTCCTACCTGGAGGAACGCGCCCGCGCCCGCGGCCACGCCCGTGAGGACTACGAACAGTACGCGGCCAGGCGCGACGCGCTGGCCGCCCGCGCCCGCACGCAGCGGGCCTGGATGGACAAAGGCGTCCGCAACGCGCGCCGCAAGGCCGGCGACAACGACAAGATCCGACGGAACCTGCGCGGCGAGACATCGGAGAAACAGGCCGCGAAGGCCCGCCAGACCGAACGGATGATCGAACGTCTGGAGGTGGTCGCCGAGCCCCGCAAGGAGTGGGAGCTGCGGATGACCATCGGCGCGGCGCCACGCTCGGGCGCGGTCGTCGCGACGCTGCGTGACGCGGTCGTCCAGCGCGGCCCCTTCACCCTCGGGCCGGTGAACCTCCACGTCGACTGGGCCGACCGGATCGTGCTCACCGGCCCGAACGGGGCGGGCAAGACGACGCTGCTGGCCGCGCTGCTCGGCCGGGTCCCGCTGACGGCCGGTGCCGCGACGCTGGGCTCGGGTGTGATTGTCGGGGAGGTCGACCAGGCTCGTGGCCTGTTCGCCGGGGCGGATTCCCCGCTCGACGTCCTCGGCCGTTTCCTGCCCGAGATGTCCACCGCCGACGCCCGTACGCTGCTGGCCAAGTTCGCTCTGGGTGCCGACCATGTCGGCCGGGGCGCGGCCACGCTCTCGCCGGGGGAGCGGACCCGGGCCGCGCTCGCGCTCCTGCAGGCACGCGGTGTGAACCTGCTGATCCTCGACGAGCCGACCAACCATCTCGACCTGCCCGCGATCGAGCAGCTCGAGTCGGCGTTGCGCGGCTACCCGGGCACCCTCGTGCTCGTCACCCACGACCGGCGGATGCTCGAGACCGTCGACATCACCCGCCACCTGCATGTAGACGCCGGAAAACTCACCGAACCCGACCACTGAGCCGAGCCTCGAACCGTCGTGGGACGCCGATCGTCGTAGCGGGCACGAACGTCCCGCCCGATCTCTACCGGGCGGTGCGGCGCCAGTCCTGCGCTGTACATGTAGTAACATCCAGTTCATGACAGCGCCGGCTGGCCATGAGCCCACGCGGGTGGGCATGCGTGAGCTCTCCCAGCGGACCGCGCGTGTTCTTGCGCTGGTCCGTGCCGGTGAAACTGTCGAGGTCACCGACCGGGGGCGGACGGTGGCACGTATCGTGCCGGCATCCGATGACCGCTATGAGCAGTTGGTGGCGGCAGGGGCGATCCGCCCTGCCAGGCGTCCGTTCGACTTGGCGCACCTTCCGGAGCCCGGGCCCAACCTCACCGGACGTAGTTCCGACGAATGGCTCGCCGACCTGCGCGGCGAGGGCTGATGGCAGGTCGGGTCTATCTCGACACCTCGGCCGTGGCGAAGCTCTTCGTCGCTGAGAAGGAATCGTCGGATCTGCGGGAGTGGCTGTCGAGCCGGCTGGAGCCACCGACGCTCGTTTCGTCGGCGTTGCTGGGGGTTGAGTTGATCCGGCTGCTCGGCCTGGTGAACCCCGCCATGCGCGACACCGCGAACTCGTTTCTCGCGGCCGACGTCGACATTGTCGAGATCACACCACCAGTGCTCGGTGACGCTGCCGGCGTGCCACCGCCGCGGCTGCGCACTCTGGACGCGATCCATCTCGCCACGGCCCTGGATCTCAGGGACTCACTGGACGTCATGCTCACCTACGACAAGCTCCTCGCCGAAGCGGCGCGTGCCGCCGGGCTGGCCGTGGTATCCCCGGGCGCCGCCTGCTGACCAAGGCGCAACCCGCCAGGAACTTGTGACAAGCATGGATCTGCTGTATCCGGAGCGGTCCGGTGCGGGTCACCGCCCAGGGCGGCGTCGGCCTGGGGACACGTCCTGGCCCTGGCAGGCGACAATGGCGGTCGTGTCCGCTGACGCTTCCGATACGGCTCCTGTGCCTGGTCCCGCCGGCTCCTCCGGTTTTCCTTCCGGTTCCGCCGCGTCTCCCGCTGCCGAATCCTCCGCTGCCGCGCGTCCCGCGGTCGGCACCGCCGATGCCCGCCGGGGGCTGGCGGTGGTCACCGGGGCCAGCAGCGGGATCGGTGCCGCCAGTGCGCGGGCGCTGGTGGACGCGGGTTTCGACGTTCTGCTCGGTGCGCGCCGCGCCGACCGGCTGGCGGCGGTCGCCGCCGACATCGGGCCGGCGGCCCGCAGCCGTCCCCTGGATGTCACCGACGCCGCGTCCGTCCAGGCGTTTGCGGCCGGTGTCACCTCCTGCGAGGTCGTGGTGTGCAACGCCGGCGGCGCGCTCGGGCTGGCTCCGGTGGTGGCGGCGACCGCAGCCGAAGCCGAGGCCGAGGAGGAGCGATGGCGGTGGATGTGGGAGGCCAACGTCGCCGGGGTCGCCCGCACCGTGCGGGCCTTCCTCCCCGCGCTGGTCGCTTCCGGCGACGGCCGCATCGTCGTGATCACCAGCGTCGCCGGCCATCAGGTCTACCCGGGCGGGGGCGGGTACACCGCGGCCAAGCACGCCGCGGCGGCGGTCGTCCAGACGCTGCGGCTGGAACTGCTCGGCCAGCCGGTGCGGATCATCGAGGTCGCCCCGGGCATGGTGGACACCGAGTTCTCCCTCGTCCGCTTCGACGGGGACGCCGAGCGGGCCGCCGCGGTCTACACCGGCACCGTCCCCCTCACCGCCGCCGACGTCGCCGATGCCGTCACCTGGGCGGTCACCCGTCCGTCGCACGTGGCCGTCGCCCGGATAGACCTCTTCCCCCGCGACCAGGCGTCCGCCCGCGACGTCCACCGCCGGCCCTGACGTCACCCTCCGAGGCTCTGGGAAGCCCGGCCGGGCAGGCCGGGGCCCCGGTCGGCACGGCCGAGGGCAGCGGCGTACCGGTCGGGCAACGCGGATCCGTCCCAGAACCGATCGGAGATCCGTGGCCACACGCCGTCGAATCACGGGAACGAGTACGTAAACGGTCGCTGGGGCAACCGCTTGCGTACTCGTTCCGTACCTGACTCCGGGTCAGCGGCGGCTGCCGTTGGCGGCGGGGTCGCTCGGGGGGATCGTCGAGGGGTCCACGTTCARCTTCGTCCCGTCCCAGCGGAACGTCACGTCGGCCGTTCCAGCGGACGGGCAACATATCTTGTCCGCGGGTTTGTACAGGTTGTAACGCAGCACGACGGTGGTGTCCCGGGCCGTGGCGACGCGGATACCGGCGCTCGGGTCGGTGAAGTCCGTGCCGATCATCTCGGTGCCGACGAAGAAGAAGCCGAACTGCTGGGGGACGGTCGGGGAGTCCGCCTTCTTGCCGATCAGGACGTTGAGGCTCCGCCCCCGCACGAAGCCAGTGCGGTCGGTCACGGTGAAACCGCGCTCGTTGAGCATGTTCGAGGCCTCGGCAAGGGTGAGCTGCCCGGCTGTCGAGCCCGCCGTCGGCGTGCCGGTGCGCGAGACCCGAGGGGTGGGGGTGGCGCTGCGTGTGCTGCCCGTGCCCGCGGTGGGGCTGCGGCGGGCGGTCGACGTCCGGGCCGAGCTGGTGACCTGCGGATACGACGGTGACACCACGCTGTTCTGCGCGCTGAGCTTGGGGTCCCGCTCGCGCAGGGTCAGCGCGGTGGCCACTCCACCGAGGGTGGCCAGGGCCAGCAGCGCCACCACCACGGTGGCGAGCCGGCCGCGCCGGCGGGACCGCGCGGGGCCGGGCGATACCGGCCCGTACGCCGAGCCGGCGCCCGGGCCGGGACCGTAGCCCGGGCCGTTGTGGGGTGCGCCGGGCGGTGCGTGGTAATGGCTGGCCGGTGTCTGGTCCCACCGCTGCTGGTGGGCCGGTGTGTGCCCGAACTCCGGTGGTGCCGTCTGTTGGTAGGGCGGCTGTTGGTAGGKCTGCTGAGGATAGGACTGCTGGTAGAACGGCTGCTGGTAGGGGTCTGCCGGCGGCCCGGAAGCGACCGGCGGCCCGGCGGGCGCCGAGGTGGGCGGGGGCGTCAGTGACCACCAGCGGGCCAGGGCGGTCTCGGTCGCCCGGACGGATTCGCCCGCGTCGGCGACGTCGTGCCCGACAAGCCGGGCGACGAGGTGCGCGGCGGTCGGGCGCCGCGCCGGGTCCTTGTCGAGCGCCGTGGCCAGCACCGGGGCGAGGTGGGCGGGGACACCGGTCAGGTCGGGCTCAGCGGTCATGATCTGTACGGCGACCGCCTCGGGTCGTTCGCCGGCGAACGGCTGGCGGCCGGTGGCGGCGAAGGCCATGCAGGCGCCCCAGGCGAAGATGTCGGCGCCGGGGCCGGCGCGTTCGCCCCGCAGCTGCTCGGGGGCCATCCAGACGATGGTGCCGATCAGGGTGCCGGTGCGGGTGTGGTTGGTCGAGTCGGCCGCCCGCGCGATCCCGAAGTCGATGACCTTCGGGCCCTCCCAGGTGACCAGGACGTTGGACGGTTTGAGGTCGCGGTGGATCACGCCGGCGGCGTGGATGGCGACCAGGGCGTCGGCGAGCCCGACCGCCAGCCCGTCGAGCAGGTGCCCGGTGAAGGGCCCGCGCCCGGCCACCGCGTCGGTCAGGCTGCGGCCTTCAACGTATTCGGCCGCCATCCACGGGCGCGGGCTGTCGAGGTCGGCGTCGAGGACGGCGGCCACGCTGCCGCCGCGTACCCGCCGGGCGGCCGCCACCTCGGTGCGGAAGCGGCTGCGGAACTCCGGGTCGTCGGCGAGGCCGGGCGAGGGCACCTTGACCGCCGCCGGCTGGCCGTCCGCGCCGAACCCCAGGTAAACGGTGCCCATGCCACCGGCGCCGATCCGGCCCTGAAGCCGATATGGCCCGATCTGTCGCGGATCGTCGCTGGACAGTGGCTGGAGCACGCTTCTCCCCTCGGACGCCGTCCGCCCGCGGGATCGGCGGCTGGCGCACCTGATTCTCCCTGATGCCCGTGACCCGCTGCCGGCGCCGTGCGTCCTATATCGATCATTCGACGTTATCGACGTAGGGCAAAAAATTTTCCCTAGATCTCATGAATTTGATCAAGTAGATTAATGATCTAAGGGTGTCAGCAGAAAGATTTATTCGCCCTTTGGGAGCCCCGCGCGGAAAGGGGAAACAGGATGTCGATCACCCCCACCTCCACCCCCACCCCCACCTCCAGCGTCACGTCCGGCGCCACCGTCACACCGGCGCCGACGGCCGCGCCCGTCCGGGGACGGGCCGCCGTCACCGGCGCGGCCCCTCCCATGCACACCCACCCAGCCACGCGCGACACGCTCGTCGACGCGTCCGCTGGCGCGGTCACGGGCGCCGCCGCCGATCCGACAGGCACCGCGGGCATGGCGGGCATGGCAAGCACGGCGATCGCGCCGCGCGACGTTCTCGAGGTGCTCGGCCGCCACGTCATCGCCGACGGCTTCGGTATCGTCCTCGACCTCGAGCGCAGCCGCGGGAGCTGGCTCGTGGACGCCCGGGACGGCCGGCGCTACCTGGATCTCTACAGCTTCTTCGCGTCCGCGCCGCTGGGGATCAACCCGCCGGAGCTGACCGGCGACCCCGCCTTCCTCGCCGAGCTCACCGCCGCGGCGGTGAACAAGCCGGCCAACTCCGACATCGCCACCGCCGCCTACGCCGGATTCGTCGAGACGTTCATCCGTGTCCTCGGCGACCCGGAACTGCCGCACCTCTTCTTCGTCGAAGGCGGGGCGCTCGCCGTCGAGAACGCGCTGAAGTGCGCCTTCGACTGGAAGAGCCGGCACAACGCCCAGGCCGGCCGGCCCGCCTCGCTGGGCCGGCGGGTGCTGCACCTGCGGCACGCCTTCCACGGCCGCAGCGGATACACCCTGTCGGTGACCAACACCGACCCGGTCAAGACCGAGCGGTTCCCCGTCTTCGACTGGCCCCGCATCGACTCGCCGGTGGTCAGGTTCCCGCTGGACGCGCGTGGCCTGGCCGACCTCGCCGAGGCCGAGGCGGCCGCGCTGGCCCAGGCCGAGGCCGCGTTCGCCCGCCATCCCCACGACATCGCCTGCTTCCTGGCCGAGCCGATCCAGAGCGAGGGCGGCGACAACCACCTGCGGGCCGAGTTCCTCGCGGCGATGGAGCGCCTCTGCCACGTCCACGACGCGTTGTTCGTCCTCGACGAGGTGCAGACCGGGGTGGGGATGACCGGTTCGGCCTGGGCCTACCAGCAACTGGGCCTGCGTCCGGACGTCGTCGCGTTCGGCAAGAAGGTGCAGCTCGGCGGGGTGATGGYCGGCCGGCGGGTGGACGAGGTGGCCGACAACGTCTTCCGGGTGCCAGGGCGGATCAACTCGACCTGGGGTGGCGGCCTGGTCGACATGGTCCGGTCCCGGCGCATGCTCGAGGTGATGGCGGCCGACGGACTGTTCGCCCGCGCTGGCGAGCTCGGTCGTGACCTGCTCGCAGCCCTGGGCGAGCTCGCCGGGAAGTATCCGTCGCTGGTGTCGAACCCGCGTGGGCGCGGGCTGCTGTGCGCGATCGACCTCCCCTCGGCACGGTGCCGGGACGACGTGGTCCGCCGGTTGCGCACCGAGGAGAGCGTGCTGGTGCTGCCCGCGGGCGCCCGCGCACTGCGTTTCCGGCCGGCGCTGACCGTCTCCGCGGCCGAGCTGGAGCTCGGCGTGGCCGCCCTGGACCGGATCCTCGCCCGCGTCCCGACTCTATGATCGGATCCCGACCGGATGACCGGATGACCGGATGACCGGATTCGGGGTTGGGTGGCCCGGGCCGCTCCGGATGATCGACTGCATGGTCCGTCAGATGATCGACTGGATGGTGAGGTCGTCGACATGAAGATCCCTCAGGCGCCGCCCCGCCCGGCCGTCCCGCCACGCCGGGTGGAGCTACTGATCGGTGACGGGGCCGGGCACACCAGCCGGCGGCCGGCGGCGGCCCGGGCCGTGACCCGCTCGACGAATCCGGCTCACCTCGACGAGGTGGTCGCCGAGGTGAGCCTCGCCGGCCCCGCCGACCTGCTGGACGCCTGCGCCGCCGCGCGGGCGGCGGCACCGGGCTGGGCGGACGTGCCCGCGCCGGTCCGCGGCAGCGTCATCGCGAACCTTGGGCACCTCGTCGAGGCCAACGCCGAGGCGCTGGCCCGCCTGGTGACGCGCGAGGTCGGCAAGCCGCTGGCCGAGGCCCGCGGCGAGGTGCAGGAGGTCGTCGACACCTGCCGCTTCTTCCTCGGGGAGGGCCGGCGCCTCTACGGCGAGACCGTGCCGTCGGAGATGCCCGACAAGCAGCTGTTCACCTTCCGGGAACCGGTCGGCGTCATGGTGGTGATCACCGCCGGGAACTTCCCGGTGGCGGTGCCGTCCTGGTACATCGTGCCGGCGCTGCTGTGCGGCAACACCGTCGTGTGGAAGCCGGCGGTCTACGCGGCCGCGTGCGCGCAGGCGTTCACCGAGCTGATCCTGCGCGCCGGGGTGCCCCACGGCGCGGTCGGGCTCGTGCCGGCCGAGGGCGTGGAGACATTCACCGGCCTGGAGCGCGCCCTGGACGCCGGGCTCGTCGACAAGGTCGGTTTCACCGGGTCGACCGAGGTCGGGCGGATGATCGGCGAGCTGTGCGGCCGGCACCTGCAGACCCCCTGCCTGGAGCTGGGCGGGAAGAACCCGATGGTCGTCGCGCCCGACGCCGATCTCGACGCGGCGGTCGCCGGCGCGGTGTTCTCCGGGTTCGCCACCGCCGGGCAGCGGTGCACCTCGCTGGGGACGGCGATCGTGCACGAGTCCGTGCACGGGGAGTTCCTGCGCCGGCTGGTGGCCGCGGTCGAGGACGCGCGCATCGGCGACCCGGTCACCGACGTCCTGTACGGGCCCCTGCTCGACCTGCGGTTCGCCGCCGGTTTCGAGCACACCCTCGGCCTGATCCGCGACCACCACCGGGTCGCGGGCTCCTCGGCGGTCGGGCGGGTGGACGCGGCCCGTCCGCGCCGCGGCTTCGTGGGCGACCCCGATGACGGGCTGTACTACCACCCGGTGATCCTCGACGGTGTCCGGCCCGACGACGAGGTGTTCCGGGAGGAGACGTTCGGCCCGGTCATCGGGGTGACGACCTACCGGGATCTCGACGAGGCGGTTCAGCTCGCGAACGCCCCCGGCTACGGCCTGTCCTCGTCGATCTACACGAACGACCCGCGGACGGTCTTCCGGTTCCGCCGGGGGATYGGTGCCGGCATGGTCAGCGTGAACAACTCGACGTCCGGCGCCGAGGCACACCTGCCCTTCGGGGGCAACGGCCGCTCCGGCAACGGCTCCCGCCAGTCCGGCCGCTGGGTGCTCGACCAGGTCACCCGTTGGCAGGCGRTCAACTGGGACTATTCCGGCCACCTGCAGAAGGCCCAGATGGACACCGCCGTCCTCGCTGCCGACCTCACCTTCCGCCTGCCGCCCGGTTAGGACGTCGGTCGGCCTGCCATCCGTCCGCGCCGCCTCCCGCCGACTGGCCGGCCGGCGGCGTGGCGCTGGCTCGTGCGGTCAGCGTGCCCAGCGGGGGAGCAGCGCGGTGAGGTCGAGATCGACCGGGAACGGTTCGGTGACGGTGAGCCGCTGCCCGCTGCCGGTCGCCACATAGGCGCCGCCGGGGCCGGGCTGGTAGGTCGTCACACGGGGTGGCGCCGGCTCGATCCGCCAGTAGTGCGGGATGCCGAACCGGGCGTAGAGCGCGGGTTTGGTGGTGCGGTCCTCGACATGGTTGCCGGGTGACTCGATCTCGATCGCGACGACGACCTCGGCGGGGGAGAACCAGTGCCGGGCGGGCTCGTCGCTGCGTATCACCATCAGGTCGGGGACGCGGGTGAGCTGCCGGCCGAACCGGATGTCCACGGCCATCGCCAGCGCGAACGGCTCCGGCGTGACGTCCTCGAGCGCGGCGAAGAGCCGGGCGCGCAGYGCCTGGTGCAGGTTGGACGGAGACGGCGACACACTGAGCGCTCCGCCGGTCAGTTCGTACCGATGGTTGCTGACCGGCAGCTCGTCGAGGTCGTCGGTGGTCCAGCTACCCGGAGGAATCGCGATCAGCGGCTCGCTCATCGGTGAGTCCTCCCATCCGTTTCGGTAGTTCAACTCTGTCCGCGGCGGGTTTGGTCATCTACGGCGGGTTCACGGTGTGTAAAGAGCGTGTATCGCTCGCGCCGCAGCCCCATGCATGATTATTCTCACTCAAGAGCCATGTATCATCCTGGATAATGGTTCGATATCTTTTGTAACCGACTGTCGGTGGAATACCGACATGTCTGGTGTGTCACCATGTCTGTCGCGTCACCATGGTCGGCCGGTTCCACATGTTGGTTACGGCCAGGGAGGGGAGCATTGTCAGTGGCCGAGCATGATGAAGTGGTTMAGTCGGAGTCGCTGTGSCCGAGCCAGCGGGCGTCCGAAGAGGACGCCAACGACGGTTCGGACGCCGCGGCCGAGCCGTGGCGAATCCCGCGTTCGGTCGCGAACCCCACCCGGCTGAGGCTCGGAGTACCGCGGCAGTCGGACGCGGCCAGCATCTCCAGCAGCGCCTGAGCCCGTGGCGACGCCTGCCGTCTGACGGCGCGGGAGGCGCGCGTCCGGCGGATTGTTCCGGCCCTGCCGTTCCAACCCTGTCCGGGGCTGTCCGCCTCGGATGACCGGCCTGTCATCACACCGGGCCGGGTGGTTCTACGCAGGTCGTACCAGGCGAAAGCCATACCAGACAGGCAGGTGGGTACGAAGGCAGGTAGTCGTACGACACGTCAGGCCGTATGACATGACATGGCACGGGCCGTGGCACCGACTTGTTCGGTGCCACGGCCCGTGCCGCTGTCCGGGTAGTCCGGCCGGCCTGTTTATTCGGTTGATGTCGTGGTGGACGTCGAGCCCTGCGGCCCACCGGACCGGCGTCCTGCCCGGCGGGACTGGTCGGAGCCGCGATGGGATGAACCACCGCGGCCGGCGGGCGTCCCCCACTGCTGTCTGTCCAGGTTCCTGTCCGAGCCCCGGCGTGGGCCGGCGTGCGACGAGCGCGCCTGCGCCGGCACCCGGATCCCGGAGGGCTGTCGGGTGGCGCCCGAGCGGGGCGATGTGCTGCGCGGCTGCGGGGGGATCCGGGGGGCGGGCGGCCCGGCGAGGCGCGTCACCACCTCGTCGTCGGCGTCCGCCGGTTCGGGCTGCGCGTCGCTGCCGGCGGCTCGCAGCAGCGCGCGCACCAGYCCGCGCTCCTCGGGGAGCGAGACGAGCACGTCGGCACCATGAGCCCCCGCCCGTGCGGTACGGCCACCCCGGTGCTGGTAGGTCTTGGGGTCGCTCGGCAGCCCCGCGTGCACGACGATGTCGACCCCGTCGACGTGGATACCGCGGGCGGCCACGTCTGTGGCGACGAGAACACGGTGCGCGCCTTCGGCGAACCCTGCGAGCGCGCGGCTGCGGGCGTTCTGCGCCATGCCGCCGTGCAGCGGCTGGGCCGGCACACCGGAGCGGGTGAGCTGTTCGGCGAGCCGGTCGGCGCCGCGCTGGGTGCGGGCGAACACCAGGGTCCGTCCGGAGCCGCCGGCCAGGGCGGTCACCAGCCGGGTGTGAGCGGCGGGATCGGCGGCCTCAAGCGCGTGCCGGGACAGGGTGGAGACCTGCGCGGTCTCCGAGTCGATGGCGACGAGCACCGGGTTGGGCAGGTACTGGCGGACGAGTACCTCCACCTCGCGGTCGAGGGTCGCGGAGAACAGCAGCCGCTGGCCGCCGGCGGGGGTGGCGTCCAACAGCGCCCGCACGGCCGGCAGGAAGCCGAGGTCACACATGTAGTCGGCCTCGTCCAACACGGTGATCGCGATCTCCTCCAGGGAGCAGGCGCCGCGCTCGATCAGGTCGGTGAGACGACCGGGGGTGGCGATGACGATGTGCACACCGCGCCGCAGCGAACCGATCTGCCGGGAGATCGACGTCCCGCCGTACACCGCGCGCAGGCGCAGGCCCAACGGCCTGGACAGCGGGTCGAGGGCGTCGTGGACCTGCTGGGCGAGCTCCCTGGTGGGGACGAGGATCAGGCCGCGGGGGCGCCCCGGGGCGACCGCGCGGTTCTTCGCCAGCTCGGCGAGCATCGGCAGGCCGAACCCGAGGGTCTTGCCGGAGCCGGTGCTCGCCCGGCCGAGCACGTTCTCGCCGGCGAGAACGTCGGGCAGGGTCGCGGCCTGCACCGGGAACGGTGCGCTGATCCCCTGCCGGGCGAGGGCGGAGACGAGGGGGGCGGGCAGGCCCGCGTCCGCGAAGGAGCTGGCCGCCGGCCGCGGCTGACGAGTCGGCAGCGCTGGCTGCGCGGGCGCGGCAGATCGGTTCGGTCCGTTCTGCTTGCCACCCGAACGGGGGCCGCCGCGGCCGCGATGAGCGGCGCCTCGGGCGGGCCGGGGGCGGCGGCGGGCAGGGGAGGGCTGAGTGTCACCGTGCTGAGACAGGGTTCTTCCGTCCGTCGTTGTCGAGGTCGCCGGGGGAAACCACGGCGATCGTGTGGCAGCAGTCGTGTGTCCGCTTCGGGCCGCGTCACCAGAGCATGAACGGGTGCTCTCGCTACCGGAGCGCACACCGATCTGCTGTCACACGGACCTCTGACGTGTGGCTGGAAAACCACATGTCATGGACGGCTCGTGGCCGCCAACGGTCTCAGAGTACACCGATCACGACCGCCGGTGCTAAGGGCGGCACGCCCACCAGGGGTGAGACGTCGCGCACCCCGGCGTGGCAGGGAGACGACACCGTGCGTCATGGTCACTGTGGGCCGGCAGCGGCAGGTGCGGGCCGATCGCCACAGTCAGTGACAGAGAGTTAATGGCAGCGGGTTGGCGACGGGGCCGCCGGAGGGGTTGTCAGGACCAGCGGGGCCTCGGAGGGGAGGTCACAGCAGCAGGTTGGTCAACAGGTGGATGACCAGACCGGCGAGCGCGCCCACCACCGTGCCGTTGATGCGAATGTACTGCAGGTCGCGGCCCACGTGCAGTTCGACCTTGACCGCGGTCTCGGTCGGCTCCCAGTTCGCGACCGTATCGGAGATCACCGTGGAGATGTCGGAGCGATACCGCCGAACGAGCCACGCGACGGCCTCGGTGGCGGCGGTGTCGACGCCAGCCCGCAGGTGGGGGTCGGTGACCAGCCGCCCGCCGAGCGCCTGCAGCTCGTCGGTGATCCTGGTCCGCAGCGCGCTGTCGGGATCGCCGGCGACGTCGGTCAGGATGGATCTGGTGGCGTTCCACATCGCCGCGACCGCCTGGTGGATCTCGGGATGGTCACGGATGCGCTCCTTGAACTTCTCCACCCGTTCGGCGGTGTCCGGGTCGGTGCGCAGCTGCTCGCCGAACCGGGCGAGGAAGTCGTCCAGGGCCCTGCGCAGCAGGTGGTCGGGATCCGTGCGGACCTCGGCGGCGAACCGCAGCGCCTCCTCGTACGCCCGGGCGGCGATCACGTCGTCCAGGAACCTCGGCGACCACGACGGCGCCTGGTCGGCGACGATCCGCATCACCGTGTCGGGGTTGTTGCGCAGCCAGGTCTCCGCCTGGACGGCGATCACGTCGACGAGCCGGTGGTGCAGGCCACCGGCGGCGATCCGGCCGAGCGCCGTGCCCGCGGCCGGCGCCCAGGGACGGTCCATCACCCTGGCGAGGATGGTTTTCTCCATCACCTCCAGCGTCACCTCGTCCCGGATGTTCGAGATCGCCTCGACCAGCCGGTTGGACGCCTCCGCGGTGATCCTCTCGGCGTGGCCGCGGTCGCTGAGCCAGGTGCCGATCTGGACGGCCGCGCCCATGCTCGCGACCTTCTCCCGGATCACCGTGTCGGCCAGGAAGTTCTCGGAGACGAACCGTTCCAGGCTGCGGCCGAGGTCGTCCTTGCGATTGGGAATGATCGCCGTGTGTGGGATGGGCAGGCCCAGCGGCCGGCGGAACAGCGCGGTCACCGCGAACCAGTCGGCGAGCGCTCCCACCGCGCCTGCCTCCGCCGCGGCCCGGACATAGCCCGCCCAGCCAGGCCCGCCACCGGACTCCCAGCGCCAGAACACGACGTAGACGACCACCACGAAGGCCAGCAGTCCGGTCGCGATCGTCCGCATCCGGCGTAGCCCCCGCCGCAGTTCGGCGTCACTGTTCTGGCCGTCCCGGCCGGGTCCGCCACCGTCGCGGCGGGCAGCGTCGCGGCGGGCAGCGTCGCGGGACCGGCCGGGACGTTGTCCGGGTGGTGTGTCCGCAGGCTGTGCCGTATTTCCTGGTTGCGCTGTGTTTTCCGGCTGCGCCGGGGGTGGCGTCGTGGGCATCGTCCTCCACCCAGAGGTGTCTCGCGCCGATGGGAACCGGCGTTGGTCGAATGATCCCGGTCATGACCGCGCGGTTCCGGGCTGTCGGGGTGGCCGGGGCCGGTGATCGTGGCCACCTGCCCGCAGCGCGGCCGACGGCCCCGACCGTTGCCGCAGTGACCAGCCCAGTACGGCGAGGACGCCAAGCAGGGCGCAGTAGGCGCCAATCACCCGCTGTGGGTTCCCGTAAGCGGTCGCGAGCAGTTCTACCCCGAAGCCGACGCCGACGACAGTCGTGGCGACGGCGACAGCGGTGATGGCAGCGACGATCACCACCCCCGGCACGGGAGCCGACACCGGACCCGATAYGGGACCCGACGGAAGGAGGGCCGCGGCCGCCGCCGCGTCGGCGCCCCGGCTCGTGTCCGCCGCACCGCCGACGACCCCGTCACCGACCACCGTCCCGCCGTCGCCTGTCCCGCGCTCGGCCGTGCCGCCATCGGCCGTCCCACCGTCGATGTGGCCGCGGCGGATGCGGGTCTTCACGGCATGCCCGACAGCGGGTGCGGTGAGTACGCTGATGATCGCGATGCCGGTGACGAAGCCGACCGGGCCGGTCTGATGAGGGGTGACGACGAACCAGCTCGCGACGGTGAAGACGATCAGGGGTATCCGTGACCTCGGGGCGCTGACCAGGATCGGTGCGAGCAGAAGCAGCAGGTAGTGGCTCCATACGATGGGTGAGGCCACGAGCGCGGCGGCGAGCGTGCCGGCGTAGAGCATCCGTTCGTTCCCGCCGCGTCGCGGGCGCGGCCAGTCGCCGGCCAGCGCGGCCACGACCAGCACGGCCACGGCAACCGCACGCGCGACCCAGGTGGCCACGTCCATGCCGAGACCGGTGTTGACCAGCAGGCCGGTAAGGCTGAGCCCCAGCGGTGCCTCCTCGCGGGCAAGCACCCCCAACATCCCCAGGTAGGTGCGGGTGCCCACCGGGCTGGTCAGCTCCGTGACGGCCAGCAGCAGCCCGACGAAGGCAGCCGCCACCGCGCCCGCCTTCGTCCTGCGGGTCAGTACCAGCCACAGCCACACCGGTGCCAGGAACAGCTTGGCGTAGATGACACCGGCCGCAAGCACACCCGCGGCGACCGGACGGTCACGAAAGTGCCACAGTGCGGCGAGGCCGAGGAACAGAACAGCGTTGAGCGTGCCCATCTGCAGGCCGGTGATGGCGCAGGAGGACATCAGCACCAGCGCGTACGTACGCCGGTCGCGGACGCCGAGCAGCCGGGCGCCGAGGAACAGCGCGCCCACCGACAGCGCGATGAAAACGGTCGCGCCGTGCTCGCCCAGCCATGACAGCGGGACGAAGGCGAAGGCGACAAGGTAGGGATACACGTAGGCGAAGCCCGAGTAGACCTCGGCGGATCCGGGAGGCGGGTAGGGGCCGCGCCCGTCCCCGACGGCCGCGCCCGCGCGCAGGAACACGTCGACGTCGTAGTGGGGAAGCGGGGCGATGTAGACCGTCCACAGCACCGCGACCAGCGCGGCGAGCGGCGCTGCCCGGATCAGGACCGACCATGGCCGGGCACGTCCGCCGCCGACGGCACCGCCGCTGGCACCGCCGACGGTGCTGGCGGCGAGCGCGCCGGCCCGGCTGCTGGTACCGTGCGCTGCTGCCGCCGCCGCCGGCCGGGCCGGTTGTTGGGGCGTACCTGTGAAAGCTGTCAACACGCACGCTCCGCCAACGCCGTACCCGTTTCGACACCCGTTTCGCCAGCGGCCGGGCCGCGTCGGCGGCCGGGCCACGCTGGCACCGCTGGCGCGCCCGGCCCGTTCCCTCCGGGATCCGTGTCACCGACCGACGCACCGTCATGCCGATGAGACCTGCCGCATCGATGTAACACATCGCATCGATACGGCACTGGTCGACGGCGCGGCACGTGTCCATCATGGCCTGTCGCATGCTGACGGCACGGCCGTCCGCCGCTGCGCCCTCCCGGGGCGTGGTGCGCGGCTGACCGGGCGGTGGGGCATCAGCCGGTCGAGCGGGAGTTGGGCGGCGGTTGACCGGAGGCGGGGTGTCAGCCGGTCGGCGTCCGGGTATGGCTGCCAGGGCCGTGAATGTCGGCAGCGAGCAGGCACAGATCGTCTTCCCGGCCGCTGGGGCCGGCGACTTCTGTCAGCAGCCGGTCGCAGAGAGCGTCCAGGCTGAGTGTGTCGGACTGTGCCGCGACCGTTGCCAGGACGGCGAGCCGGTCGGTGATGGAGGCGTCCCGGCGCTCCACCAGGCCGTCGCTGTAGAGCAGCAGGCGGGCTCGGGTCGGCAGCGTGACGGTGTCCTGCCGGTAGGCGAGGTTGTCCACGGCGCCGAGGATCGGGCCGTGGACAACCTCCAGGAAGGCCGGGCAGTCACCGTCGAGGAGCAGCGGCGGCGGGTGGCCCGCGCACGACCAGGTCAGCGTTTTCTCGGCCATGTCGAGGCAGGCGACCACCGCGGTGGCGTAGACCGCCGATTCGCTGGCTGCGAGGTTGGACGACAGCTGGCTGGTGATCATGGCGGGAGGATGGCTGAGCAGCGCGTAGGCGCGCGCCGCGTGCCGCAGTTCGGCCATGACCGTGGCCGCCCGCAGGCCGTGGCCGCCGACGTCTCCCACGATCAGGGTGAGCTCGCCGGTCGGGAGTACCAGCGCGTCGTACCAGTCACCGCCGACGTCGACGTCCCGGCCGGCGGGCAGGTACCGGGCGGTCAGTTCCACACCGGCCAGCTCCGGTAGGCGCTGGGGAAGAATCGCCCGTTGGAGCGCTTCTGACACCGACAGTTGTTTCTCGTACAGGCGTACCCGTTCGAGGGCGTGCGCRCAGTGCCCGGCGAGGGTGGTCAGGAAGGCCCGCTCGTCGGCGTCGAAGACCCGATCGCTCTCCCACAGCAGCACGATCACTCCGATCGGCTGCCCGGAGACGATCAGTGGGATGTGGGCTATCCACGCGACGGCGGCCGCTTCGAGCAGGGACATGGCGTGCGGATAGTCGGCCAGGTGCTCCGCCCGGGAGTCGAAGCGGGCCCGGGCCGTGCGCAGGACGTCCGGGGTGGCCGCGGTTCCCCGTGCGGAGATCAGCTCCAGGAGCCGGCTGATCCGTTCGGACTGGACGGTCGGGGTGACCACCCGTACCCGTCCCTCGTCGCCGACCAGCATGATGATGGCGCAGTCCGCGCCGAGGTCGTCCCAGGCCGATCGGACGATCACGTCCGCGACATCCGGGACGGTCAGGGCCTGGCCGAGCGCGGCGGTCACGTCGAACAGCTGGCGGGCGCGGCCGAGCGCCGACGACAACGACGTGATCAGTGCCGCGCGGTGTGCCTCCGCGCGGCGGCGCTCGTCGACGTTGCGGAAATACGCRGTTATCCCCTCCGGGGAGGGGAACAGCCGGACCTCGAAATGCCCGCCGAAGGCCGCGTAGTCGGCCTCGGACTCCACCGGCAGCTGGGTGTCCAGCGCCTGCAGGTACAGCTTTTCGAACGCCGGCCCCATGAGCGACGGTTCAAGATCCAGAAACTGTTCGCCCACCAGCTCACAGGTGTCACAACCGAGCAGTCGGCTCATGACCGTGTTGACGAACACGAACCGGCTGTCGTTGTCGAATACCACCACGCCGTCACTGACCTGCTGCAGAGCGCGTCCAGCCTGCTCGCGGCCGGCGCGCAGCCCGGTGGTGTCGGTACAGATCCCGGCCACGCGCACCACCCGGCCGGCGTCGTCGCCGACTATCCCGCCGCGGACCTGGAGCCAGACAGGTGAACCGTCCGGGCGCACCACCCGGAACTCCTCGAGAAAGGACTCGCCGGTCGCCAGCACCGTGTCCATCCGCGCCCGCAGGAACGGCAGGTCGCTCGGGTGCACACAGGAGAAGAAGGCCTCGGCCGTCCCGGCGAAGGAACCCAGCTCGACACCGTGCAGGTCGGCGGTGCGCTGATCCCAGCGCAGCCGGTTGGTGGCGACGTCCCACTCCCAGATGCCCACGCCCGCCGTGTCCAGCGCGAGCAGCACGCGTGCCGGCCCGCCGCCGTCGGAGCCGGGCGGCGCCGGCAGGTCGTTCGCATGTCGGTGAAGCCGGGGTCTGTCGTCACCACCCGATCCCACGTCACGCTCCCCACTGACTGTCGGCGTTCCCGCCTGCCGGCGTCGCCGGCCCGGGGCACACCCTGATGACCGACGGCGACAGCTCAGGTGGGGGGGAGCTGGTGGATCGCGACTGGTCCGCGGGGTCTCACGGGTAGGCATCGGCCCGGCTCGACAAGTCAACCACGAGGCATCGTGCCTCGTTACCCGATAGGACAGAACAGTCCATTATCCCGCCGGATTACCGCCAACAGCGATCACAGCCGTGTGGGCGTGCTCACTGCCGCGTGGCGTCCCACCGAGTGTGGATCACCAGCGGGTCACTGTTCGCGGATGCCGATGCGGTTGTGCAGGGCGCGCAGGGGGCGGGGCGCCCACCAGTTCCAGTCGCCGGCCAGGCGCATGAACGCCGGGACRAGGACGGGGCGGACGATCAGGGCGTCGAGGAGGATGGCGAGCCCGGTGCCGAGGCCGAAGAGTTTGATGAACGACACCCCGGAGACCAGGGTCGAGAAGAAGGACACGGCGAGGATGAGCGCGGCGGCGCTGATGATCCGTCCGCTGCGGGACAGACCGGTGATGACGGCCTGCCGCAGCGTGGTGCCGCTGTCGTGCTGTTCGCGGATACGGGCGAGGACGAAGACGGCGTAGTCCATGGACAGCCCGTAGGTGATGCAGAACAGCAGGACGGGGATGGCGACCGGAAGAGGTGCGGGGGTGATGCCGAGCGGGCCGGCGAGATGGCCGTCCTGGAAGATCCAGACCATGGCGCCGAAGACGGCGCTGAGGCTGAGCAGGTTGAACACGAGGGCCTTGAGCGGCAGGACGACGCTGCCGGTGAGCAGGAACAGAACGGTGAAGGTGATGATGGCGATGAGGGCGAGGRCCAGCGGGAGATGGTGGCCGATGGAGCCGGTGATGTCGAGGAGCTGAGCCGCCTGGCCGGTGACGAGAACCCGGTGGTGCTGGGGGACGGGGGCGGCGCRCACGGCGTGGGCGAGGTGGGCACCGGCGGGGGAGTAGGGCTCGGTGCGGCTGAGGATGGAGAACCAGGTGGCGGCGCCGTTGGCGAAGCGGGCGGCGGTGGCCGGGGTGGGTGGGGTACTCAGGCGGCCGGCGGTGTAGGAGCCGGCGGCGCTGTCGACGCGGTCGACACCCGGGATGGCGGACAGCCGGCTGGCGTAGGTGGAGGTGTCGGTGGCGGCGGCGGGGCCGGTGCCCCAGGTGGTGGCGATGATGGCGAGGGCGCCGGTGGCGGGGGCTGCGAAGTCGGCGCGCAGCCGGTCGGCGGTCTGGCGGCTTTCGGCGCTGGTGGGCAGGACACGGTCGTCAGGGACGCCGAAGGTGACGTGCAGGAAGGGGACGCCGAGCAGGAGCAGGACGGCGAGGGTGGGGATGGCGGTGCGGGCGGGGTACCGCCAGGCCACGGCGGCGACCCGGCCGACCGCGCTGAGGCCGCTGGTCTGGCTCCTGGCCCGACTCCTGGTCCGGCCCTTGGTCCGAGTCGAGCGGCGGCGCCAGGGCAGCGGCCAGCGTTCGATCCGGCCCCGCAGCAGGAGCAGCAGGGCCGGCAGGATGATCAACGCCCCAACCAGGGTGATCGCCACGACCGCGACGCCGGCGAAGGCGAACGAGCGCAGGAAGTACTGTGGGAAGACCAGCAGGCAGCACAGGGCCGCGGCGACGGTGGCGGCGCTGAACACGATCGTCCGGCCGGCGCTGCGCATGGTCGCGTCCAGGGCTGCGACGGTGCCGTAGTGGCGTCTGCGTTCCTCGCGGTAACGGGAGATGAACAGCAGGCAGTAGTCGATGGCGAGCCCGAGCCCGAGCGCGGTGGTGAGGTTGACCGCGAACACCGAGACCTCGGTGAGGGTGGCCAGGATTGCGAGCGCGCCGAGCGTCCCGATGATCGACAGAATACCGATGATCAGCGGGATGCCCGCCGCGACCACGGTGCCGAAGACCACCAGCAGCAGGGCGAGAGTGACCGGGATGGCGATGGATTCGGCCCTGGCCAGATCCTTGGTGACCTGCGTGTTGATGTCGTTGTTGATCTGAGTGAGCCCGCCGAGGGAGACGGTGACGCCGTCGGTGGGGCCTTCCGCCCGGGTGAGCAGGTCGTGCAGCCGTCCGGTGTGCTCGGCGCTTTCGTCCTGGTCACCGTCGACATGGGCGACGATCAGGCCGACGTCGCCGGAGCGGCCGCGCAGCTCGGCCACGGGCGTCTCCCAGTAGGAGGCCACCACCTGCAGGCCCGGCTCGCGCCGCAGCGTGGCGRTGACGTCCTGTCCCTTCGTCCGAACCGCCGGCGTCTCGACGCCGGCGGTGGAGCCGATCAGGACGACCAGGTTCGGATCGGCCGAGCCGAACCTGTCCAGGAGGGCCTGCGTGCCGCGGACCGAGTCCGAGCCAGGATCGTCGAATCCGCCGGTCTTCATCCGGCTGACCGCCCCGACGCCGACGATGGCGGCGAGGATCGTCACCACCACCGTGACGAGCAGGATCGTGCGGGGACGGGTGACGATGGCGCGCAGCAGCCGGCTGCGTATCCGCGGGCGTACCCGTGGGTGGACGGCGGGGCCGCGCCCCACGCCTCGCGGCAGGGGGACCCGGGGCCGGTGCCGTCCGGTGGCATGAGGCTCGTGGAGCTGGGATTCCGGCGATGAGCCACCGTGTGGTGGTGACGTCTTCATCGCGGTGAACCATCCTTCCGGTCCGGGCGGAGCGTGTCCTCGGCCCAGCCGGCCGCGACCACAGTACCCAGCGCGCCGCCCGTCATGCTGCCCAGCGCGCTGCCCGGCGCACTGTCACCGGGGCCGGAAATCCGGCCGGTATCGGTGCCACCCGGGTTCTCCCGACTATTCCGATGGTGTTGGTTCCCGAGCCGCGAACGGCTTTGCGCGGTATCGCTGAACTGCCCTCCTGGCTGCTGCGGCAGGCACCGGAAAAGATCTCCGCCGGCCGCTTCCGGAGATGAGGAGGCAAGCTCGACGATCGCGACTTCGTTCACCAGAGTTTTCCCCGACGATTGGTTTCTGTTGAGTGCTCGTGCCGATGGTAGGGCAAAACCTCGGCGTGGCATCGGTGCGGACCTCCCCGTCGATTCGTCGCCATCGCCCACGCCGGCGGGCACCAGCCGCTTTTCGGTACCGGACGTCGCCGCCCGTCCAGATACGGGCAAACTGTCTATATCAGTTGTGTGATTTATCTCCGGTGATGTTCCGGGGATTCCGCTGACGGGCTTCCGGCCGGTTCGTCCATGGCCGTGTCACGGCCCGGGCCCGGCCATGGGCCGTTCGGTGAACAGGGATTCGTACCGGCTCCGGAACCAGCGCACCGCAAGGTGGGCCGGTGTGTTCTACCGGACACTGGCCACGGGTGTTTGTGGCCGCCCAGTATGGTTGGTGGCCKAACCACCGAAAGAGCCGACGGTGAGCGGATCATGCTTCTTTCGCGCCCAGGGATTCGGGAGGCCCGGCCTCCGGCCATACGAGGAGAGGCCATGACGACCCGGTCCACCCTCACGGCTGGCGGATCCGGGCGGCAGCTTGCGACGGTCTTCCTGCTGATGCTCGTCGTCGGGGCTGTTCTCGGCGGGACGGCCAGCTATCTGACCACGAAAAGTGCTCAAAACGGCGATCCAGGTGACATCATCATCGATACCGCTCCTGAATCACCGCCAAGTGCGACAGCGAGTGTGTCGACAGCGCCCGTTGGCGCGGGCGTCGTCCCGGTCGCCGGTGTGTCACCGGATACCGCGCCGGCCGTCCCGGCCGCCCTGGCCTCGCTGGCCGCCAGCACGCCGGGCTCGAGCGCGCCGCCCGGTGAGCAGCCCGCGGGCCAGGGCGCGGAGCAGGGCGCCACCGCCGTTGGCGGCCGTCCGACCGGTGGCCCGGACGTGCCGGGACCCGCCTCGGCGTCCCCGACGCCCGCTCCTACGAGGCGGCAGCCGACGCCGGGCCCGGCGACCACCGCGCCCGAGCCGGCCAGCACCACCGCGGCGCCCGGGCCGGTGCCGTCGTCCGCGGAGCCGACGCCGGTTCCTCCGCGGCCCAGCCGGTGACGTGTTCTGACGGTCCAGAACCAATTTCTGACAGCAAGGAATAATTTCTGACGGTCAGGGGCCGGGGCCGTTCCGGCTGTTTCCGCCGGTACCGGGCCCGTTCGATATCCTGCAGACTTTCCAGCGCAGTAAAATCGTGAACATAGATGCTGTGACGATGGTCGGGTCAGGCCGATACCCCGACTGGTCGGACCGGCGGCCCGGATATTCCGCGCCGGTGCCGGCGCACGGTATGCTCCGGCTCGCGGCCGGGTTGCCGCATCCGCCGCCGCATCCGGCAAAGGGGCGCAGACTTCCTTGGAGCACGTTGACGGCAGTTCCGTGAGCGGGCCGGCCGGGAATGTCCGCGACATGTCGGTGGTCCCGGGATGCCGGCCCTGCGGCGGCAGGCGGGACAGTTGCCGGTGGGGAGCTTCACGAGCTCTCCGGACCCGGCAGCCGTCCGGCCCCCGGCCAGTCATGTGGAATGCCCGGAGACGGCCTTTTATCAGGAACAACGTGAGACATGTCAGAACGTCCTGACCGGTTTGCCATCGATGTGCCGCCGCGTCTTCTCGTCGGACTGGGCAGTGGTATTCTGTTGCTTGTTGTCCTTGCTTTTGCCGAATCGCTGGATCTGCTTGCGTTCGCCGCGGTCCTGAGCTATCTGGCAATCTACCTGTTTTCGTTCGTTCTGCTGCGCCCGCCCCCGGAGCGGGATGTGGAGCCGGCGCCGGTCAGCACCCGCCGGCAGTCCACCGATAATCGTGACCAGCCATCCTGAGGCGAATCCGCCTGGCACCGCTCGAACCTGTTGCCGGGTCAGGCCGTCTCGTTGRCCAGTCGTACGAGTGCTCCGCCGGCGCGCATGAGGTCTGTCAGGTCCTGCTGGTCCAGCTGCCGCAGCCGCCGGAAATACCAGCCGTCGACGATGTCGCGTGAGCGGGCGACCGCGGCAAGGCCTTCGGCGGAGATCCGCACGATGAACTGCCGGCCGTCGTACTCGTCGTGTTCCCTGATCACTAGGCCGCGTTCGGCGAGAGTCGCCAGCGCACGGGTCATCGATGGTTTGCGTACGCCTTCCAGATGCGCGAGCTGTGTCGGAGTCAGCGGGCCCAGCCGTTGCAGTGTGGACAGGGCCGATATCAGACTGACCGGAAGTGCCTGCGGATCCCGTTGTCGTTCGGCCCGCTGTGCGCGCGCAAGTCTGGTTATCGACGTTCGCAGCGCGGTCAMGAATGCCGGGTCGATACGGCTGCCTTTGTCGTTCTCGGGTAGGCCTGAATCCCCGTCGACGGCCGGGGACGGCCGGCGTCCCACGGACGGCGGACTGCTGGTTGACTGCACGGGCACGGTCATTGCCCCATGGTAACGATGGTCCGGTCCGCCGGCGGGCCGAGCGCACCTTCCCGGCGGGACGGCCGTGACATTCCCGGATCCAGGATTTTTCGCGCCGATAATGCCCTGGGTCACGACAGTCGGTCAGGCGATATGGCGACAGCGGTATCCAGGGGAGATTCCATGGTTACTGGTCGCCGTAAACCAGCGGAATTCACTGGTATCCGTAGGTGGTCGCTACTCTTCACTGGATTACGCATGGTCCGGTCACCGCTGTTCCAGAAGCCAGGCCAGGGCGCCCGGGAAACGGCCCGGGGAACCTTCTCGGTCGCTGCTGGTTCATGCCGTGCCGGGTTCGTGCTGTGCCGGTTCACAGCGCGCCGTCGTGGTCCGCGGTGGGCAGGGTCCGCCGCCGATCGTGGCGGTCCCGGACCCGCTGGTAGATCTCCAGGGAGAGGTTGAGAACGAGGCGCCCCTCATGGGCCGAGCGGCGGAAGGTGTCGGACTGGATACCGAAAAGGCGGGCGGCCCGTTCTCGGCGCTGGTCAAGGGTCAGGCCGAGGGTGCCCGGCCACAGGCACAGCATGATTCCGATTGCTTCGCTGTGCGGCTGTTCCATGGCGGCGACGGCGGCGGTGAGCATCCGGTGCGCGCGCAGCGCCCGKTCGTGGATGGCCTGCCGGGGCATGCCCGCCTCGGCGGGCCAGACCAGGTCGACGAACTCCGGAGCGTATGTGATCAGCTCGGCGGGACGGCCGCCGCGACGGAGCATCCGGATGAGCTGGTTGTGAATTTGTTGCGCTGTTGCTGTTTCCATCGTGTGATTTGGCCGTTCCTTTCCGCGTAGCCGGTCTGGTAGCTACCAGTTTTCTGTACCAGTTCGCCGCGCGGTAGGTGTTCGGGGGACTACGTCGGTCTCTCGGCTACCAGTTTGATGCCATTCTCGTGTCGGTTTCCGTCCCGACGATCGACTTGGGATCTACCAGACACAGGCGCTGCATTCTGCCACGGCGCTGATGTTCACTGTTCCGTGACAGGCGAATCCTGCCCCAGCGGGTGTCGCCAGTGACGCTGTCCAGCGAAGCCGTCGAGCCGTGCGTCGCTCGTCATGACAGCCGCCTCGAACAGGAAGTGATCCCCGGAAGTGATCTCAGGCAGCGATCTGAAGGGCTGGCGATGACAAACTGTGACGATTCCAGGTCCGGATGCTCGCGGAGGCGGGGCAGGCGTATCCGCCCCGTGGACGCTGTGGGCACAGTGGATGCCGTGGATGCCGTGGATGCCGTGGATGCCGTGGATGCCGTGGATGCAGCGGACGCCGTACCGTGGCCGGAAGGAGTCGAAATGACGGCCGTACCGCTGTCGCGGCAGTTGTCGCGGCAGCCGGCACGGCGGCCGTCGTCCGGGCCCGCGGCGGAATCGCCACCATCGCTGTACGCGGCGGTTCTCTTCGGTGGGGACGACCGATCGACCGTCACGGAGGTGGTGATTCTGTTTGAAAGCGCCGCCGCTGCCGACGGGTATGCCATGGAATGCGGCTGGGACGACTATGCTGTCGGTGCCGTCCGTTTCCATCTTCCGCCGCGGATCCGCAGGGTCCGGTGGGTGGCGTGAAAAGGCCGCTGAATCGATCGGGCCGGTGGTCCGCCCACGCGGTGGTGTGGAACGGGTTTACACCGGGGTGCGGCAGGCGGAGATGAACTGGGTCAGCGCCTCCACCCGGTCTGATGGTGCGTCGACGGCGTGCCTGATGACCCGGATCAGATGYTCGTAGGCGTCGGTATGGTCGTATCRTGCGGTGTCCGCGATCCGCAGCGCCCACCGCCAGTATCCCTTGATGGTGTCCGCCAGCGGCATCCGGAAGTTCGCTATCACGTCCCGAATCGGTTCCACGACGGCGTCGCCGTACCGGATCAGATATCGCTCCACCATGTCTGCCATGAACGAGAAGTGACGGGCCTCGTCCCGGCTGAGCCGGTTCAGGATCTCCGCGAGAACCGGCTCGTCGATCACGGCGCGGAGCTGCTGGTAGTAGAGCTGCGTCGCTTTCTCCTGCACGAGGGTGTAGGTGAACAGCGAGACCGGACTGTCGAAGGGCAGGATGAACCTCCGCCGGCCTTCCTCGGCGAGCTCGAGGCGCAACCGTTCGGGTTCGGCGAGCCCGGAGGCCACCTGATAGCGGAAGAKAGCGCGGGCATGAGTGTCCTCCTCCTGCGCCCAGCGGACCGTGAAGTGGTACAGCTCCCGGTTACGGACGAAGTCCGCCGGGTCGACATCCTCGTCGAGGGGGAAGAACCGGTTGTAGAGAGCGAAGTAGCCGGGAAGGTGATCCTCGATCAGAGTGACGAAACGGACCGCGGACCGTTGCCCCTCGGTCAGTCTCCCGCAGTCCGCACTGCTCCAGTCGAAGTCGCCCTCCACGTCGAAGCGGCGTGCCGATGGCGAGGCAGCCATGAACGAGGTGACCGCATGCTCGATGTCGGCGGCCGGCAGGAGCCGGCTCACATCCTGTTCGGACGGCACTGCCGCCGGGGTTCCGTCCACGACGGTCATCGATCCTCCCACCGCTTTTCCAACATTCTTGCTGGCCCGACAGACGGCCACCGGGCCGGAGCGGCGACAGTGTCGCAGGTCGGGGAATATGCCCTGGTCCAGCAGGCCGGAGTGCCCCTGACAAAGGCCGAAAGGCGCTGTGATCGTATTTTTGTCACGCCCGGGATTCCGTCATCGTGTCTTTCGGCACGTCAGGGCGTAGTGCTTGGTGGTGTAACCCCACCCGGCGTTGGCGATCTCCAGGTAGCGTTCGAGTTCGCCGGTAAGACCCGGTCGGATCCGTTCGATGTCGTCGGTGGCGGAGCGGACGTTCGTCAGYCAGTCGTCGATCGTGCGGCGGTAGTCCGCGGTGAGGTCGTCCAGGCCGACGATGGAGAATCCGGCGTCCTCGGCGCCACGGACCAGGTCGGACAGCGGGCGCATGTCTCCCCAGCCGAAGATTGTTTCGCCGACGAACCGGGTGCCGGCGCGACGGTGGAACGCCCCGTGCGCGGCCGCGTTGCGAAAGCAGCTTTCCGACACGTAAAGGGTGCCACCGCGACGCAGCAGCGCCCGGGCCCTCGCGAACACGGCGGTCAGATCGGGCATGTGCACGATGGATCCGAGCATGGTCACCGCGTCGAAGCTGCCGGCAGGCAGGTCGATCTCCTCGAAATGCCCCTGCCAGGTGCTGACCTGGTCGGCCACGCCGAGTTCACGGGCCCGGCCGCTGATGTAGGCGTGCTGGCGGGCCGCCGGGCTGATGCCGGTTGCCCGGCAGGCGTGTTCCCGCGCCATGAACAGCAGCAGGGAGCCCCAGCCGCAGCCCACGTCGAGCAGCCGCTCGCCGCCTCGCAGCCCCAGGCGCTCGGCGACGAAGCGCAGCTTATTGATCTGAGCGTCCGCCAGGGTGTCCGTCTCGGACCGGTACAGCCCGCAACTGTACTTGCGCGACGGGTCGAGGAAGAGTCCGAAGATCTCCGGGTCGAGGTCGTAGTGCTGGTTGGTGTCGGCGAGGGCGGTGTCCGTTCTCGGGCCTGTGATCGTCATCATGACGGATCCGGTGTGAGGACCTTCGCCACCACCAGCGCGATGTCGTGGACGGAGGAGATACCGAAGACGTCTTCGTCCTCCAGTTCGATGTCGAAATGCCGCTCGATTCTGGAGATCATCCGGAGTACCTTGACCGAGTCAGCCCCCTCGATCGAGCGGAGGTCGGTGGCCGAGGCCACGCTGTCGGCGGCGAGGCCGAGTTCGCCGGTCACGATGTCGGTGACAACAGCGACGATCTGTTCATGGGTGACGGACAATTTTACTCCAAAACATATTTTGCCCCACAGCACAGGGTTGCTGACGGCGCGAAAAGGATGGTCACGCGATCTCTGGCCGGATCTGTCCCGCTGGCCAGACCGGCCGGACCGGATACGGCCGGTGTCATACCAGTGCTTCGGCCAGCGCGCGCCGGATACGCGCGTTGCTGGCGAGGTCCAGACCGGTCAGGGCGCCGAAGGCCCGGCGGATCTTCACCTGGAGGYGGTCGAGTTCGCCGGCACCGCCGACCTTGGTCAGGAAGAACTCGAAGCCGGTGTCTATCGTTTCGTACTCGCGCAGTTCCGGCAGTTCGCTTTTGAAGACGCTTACCGGATGCCTGATCCGTGTGTCGGAGGTGTACACATAGAGCGTTTCGAGCACCGACGGCAGCTCCCGCGGATGTGCGGCCAGCCGCCTGYGGGCGAAGTAGATGAACTCGCGGGCGTGGGCTGCCTCGTCCCGGCTGGCGTCCCGCATGATTGTCCGCAGCACCGGTTCGGCCACCCAGTCCGAGACGGCCCGGTAGACGTGGTTCACCGTCAGTTCCGAAATGATATTTGTCGCGAGGGTGGCGGCCGGTGTCGTGCCGGGCGCGTACGGTTCCCGCATCGCTTCGACCGGAGCCGCGTCGATGTGGACGTCCAGAGCTTCCAGCCAGGCCCGGAACGCGTAGTGGTGCTGAAGTTCCTGAAAACCCCAGATCGCCACGAACGCGGAGAAGTCGTAGTCATCGACGAATTCGTTGAAAAAGCCGTGCTGGGCGGCTATCGAGTTCGACTCGCCCATCACCGCGCTTTTCGCCAGCGTGACGTAGTCGGGGTCGACCAGGTCACGATCGATCTCGTCGAACGGCAGGTCGGCGAGTTGCCACTGATGACGTTCATACTGGCGGAAGACATCGTAACTGTGCATCGGCTTCCTTCGCGGACTTCGCGTGCGGGCTGCTGCGGGCTTCAGGGCCGGGCCGTCCCGGGCTGCCCGCGTGGGGGTCACGGGCGTGCGGGCTTCGTGGCCRGAGCACATCGGGCTGCTACATCGGGCTCTGCTACACCGGGCTCTGTTGCGCTGGAGAACTGGGCGGCGGGCCCGCGATGTCAGAGCGGAGACTTCCATGATTGTTCGCGGATGGCCAGGCGTTGGAACTTGCCGCTGGATGTGCGGGGGAGCGTGCTCGGGGGCACCAGGTGTACCGCCAGGTCGGACAGGCCGAGTGTTCCGGTGATCTGGGCGCGCAGGTCACCGGCGAGYCGGTCACGCGCGGCCGGGTCGTCGAGACTCGTCTCCGCGAGCAGAGTGATCACTTCCGCCCCGTCGCCGTCGCTTCCGTCGGCACCCTTGCCGCGTCCGTCTCGGCCGCCGTCACGATCACTGTCATGGGTGCGGCCGGCAACGGCCACGCAGCGGCGCTTGAAGACCCCAGGGATGTCGCGGGCGATGCCTTCGACGTCCTCGGGGTAGAAGTTCGCCCCATGAACGATGATCATTTCCTTTGTTCGTCCCGTGACGAACACGTCGCCATCCAGTCGGAAGCCCAGGTCTCCGGTGCGCAGCCAACCGTCCGCGGTGAAGGTGTCGTCGTCGGTCCCCTCCGCCAGCAGATAGCCGGACGTCACCGGATCCCCGCAAATCTCGATCTCGCCGACCTGTTGGTCGTCGACGGGCAGCCTGCCGGCATCGGGGCCGGAGAGCCGCAGGTCGACTCCGCGTACCGGCCGGCCCACAGCGACGACGGCCCGCGCGTGTGGATGCCCGGGGGGCACCTGCCAGACGCGCCCGGCGTTGGCCAGCAGGTCCCGGTCGACCCAGACCGACACCGGCGGCCGGCCCAGCGGAGGAAAGGTGACTGCCAGCGTCGCCTCGGCCATCCCGTACACCGGGAACATCGCCTCAGGGGCGAAACCGGCCGGCGCGAAGTGTTCCAGGAACCGTTCGACCGACGCCAGGGCGACGGGCTCGGCGCCGTTGAAGGCGACCCGCCAGTGCCGCATGTCCAGCCCCGCCACCTCCAGCGGGGGCATGGCCGCGACCAACTGGTCGTAGCCGAAGTTGGGAGCGGGGGAGATCGTCGCCCCGGACGCCAGGAACTGGCGCAGCCATCGCGCCGGGTCCTTGACGAAGGACGCGGGTGACCACACCGTCATGGGGACGTTGCGCAGGATCGCGGACAGGGTCGCGAACAGGCCCATGTCGTGGAAGAGGGGCAGCCAGCTCCCGCCTCCGTCGCCGTCCCGGCCGAGGGCGATCCCTTCACTGATCGCTTCGAWGCCCGCGAGCGTGTTGGCGTGGGTAAGCCGGACCCCCTTGGGAGCGGCGGTGCTTCCCGAGGTGAACTGGACGATGGCCATCTCGGCCGCGTCGACCAGGGGCAGCCGCCCGGACGCAGGCGCGGCTGCCAACAGATCGCCGGCGCAGACGAAGGCCACATTGCCCACGGCGCCGTCGAAACGGCTGGCCAGCCCCCGGAAGCGGGAGGAGACGACCACATCGCGGATGCCCGCGACCGACACGATCCGCGCCAGCCGGTGCGCGTGCCCCGCCAGATCCCAGGCCGCCGTGGGCAGCGGCAACGGGCAGGCCGCCGCGCCGGTCCTGGTGATGGCGAACAGCGCCTGGAGGAATTCAGGCGCGTTCTGGCTGAAGATCCCGACCCGGCTGCCAGGCCCGATGCCTGCCGCGGCCAGCGAGCGCGCCATCACGCGGGTGGAGTCAGCGAGCTCACCGAGGGTGATCGACGCCGGCTCAGACGGGAAGTCGACCCGGGTGTCCCTGCCGTGGGCGGCGACCCGGTCAAGCGCATCGTGCAACGTGCCGGTGACCATGCGGCCTCCCTCTGTCCACGAAGAGCCGGCCGTCGCCTTCTTCGCGCCGTCGCCTTCTTCTCGTCGCCGTTTCTTCATGTCGCCGTCTCCGGTGACCGCCGGTTGGGACGTGCGCACTGGGTGGCCAGTGGGCGAATCGTGCCCGCCGTGCCGTGAACGCCGTCATCGGCAAAATTGTTCGGCGGCGTGCCGAAGACCGTCAATGGTTATTTTCCGATCGTATAGATCCATTCGGGAAAGCTATCGGACGAGGCCGGATCCGATGGTTTGCGGGCAGGATTCCCACACCATTTGTCGTCGCTTCGTGCCTCGTTCACCACCGAGCCGTGACGGGCTGGACGAAAGCTGGGGAAAGCGGCCGGTGAACATCCTGCCGTAATGTGTCGGACGCCGGTCAGGCGGTGGCCGAACCGCTGCCGGTCCGACCCGCCACGAAGACTCTGACCCGCTACGAAGACAGCGGCCAGAGCATCGCCAAGGACCGTTGGGATGCCGAGGACCGTTGAGAACGGCCCTCGCTCCGCCCTGCCGGGTGCCATGAACTCCACGGCGCTGCGGGCCTGCGTCACCGCGGGGGTGATACCCGCCGAGGGGGTTCCAGGCCACAGACCGCTGACGAGCGTCGCGCCGGCTCCTGGACGGGTGTCGACGGTGCCGCTGGGCCTGCCAGACGTACCCGGCGCACACCCCGGGCCGGGGCACGGCATCCCAGCGGCACACCCGGCCTGCTGAGCGGCGACGAAGGCCGGACGAAGGCCGTGAGCAGTGACGATAAGCGTTCGTAATCGTACGTCTGAAAGTTACTCGTTGCCAGGGCCGCGGGCTGCCAGCAACATCGCTGGAACCGGGGGAACCGTGCGCCCCCAATTCCCAAACTCCAAAGTTCCCCGACGGCATCACGAAGATCCACGCACCGCGCCGTCGGAGCGCCTCGGCGCACCACACCACACCAGTACTCCGGGGTCCCTGGATTCCGGTATTTCAGAAGATCGGATATTCCACAGATGCATCTCACCGTCCTCGGCTGCCGTTCGGGAATGCCTTCCGGTGGCCAGGGCAGTTCGGGTTATCTCGTGAGCACTGACAGCACCAGGATCCTGCTGGACTGCGGTCCCGGTGTGGCGCTGGCGCTCAGCTCGATAGGGCATCCAAAAATGTTGGACGCGGTAGTGATCAGTCATTTCCACCTGGACCACTGCTACGATCTGCTGCCGATCGGAAAAACTCTCCTGAGCCGGCATGCGCGGTATGGCGCGTCCTTCCCCACCCTGCCGGAGATCCGGGACGCCGCTGACGCCGCCCCGCTCACGCCGATTCCGCTCTATGTGCCGGCCGGTGGGCGCGCGACCCTGCGGAAGCTCGCGGAGCTTTTTCCGGTGGCGACCATTCCGCTGCTGGACAGGGCGTTCGACCTCGCCTTTGACGTACGGGAGTACGTCCCGGGCGAGAGTTTCACGGTGGGTGACTGCACGATCAGCATGCACGCGCTGCGGCACGCCATCCCCAACTGCGGTGTCCGGCTGGACGGCCCGACGGGCAGCCTCGCCTACACCGGCGACACCGGTTGGACCGACGCGTTGATCCCCCTGGCCCGCGACGTGGACCTGTTGTTGGCCGAAGCCACCCTGGAGCTCGCCGACAACGGGCCGCACGGTCATCTGTGCGCCACCGACGCCGGTACCGCGGCGGCCGAGGCAGACGCCGGGCAACTCGTCCTGACCCATTTCATCTCCGCCGACTCGCGGTGGCTGGCGGCCCGGCAGGCCGATGCCCGCCAGGTCTTCGCCGGCCCGGTGCACATTGCGGCGCCGGCCGCCCGGTTCGACACGTGGATTCCCGGGGGCATTCTCGGATGATTCCCGGGACCGCCCGCGGCCGGCCCCGCGCCGGCCAGCCCGTACTGCCGGCCGCTGCGCCTCCGGCCGATGTCCCGGGAGGCGGACGTGGCTGACGATGCCCGGTCCGTCGGCTGGCGCCCGTCGCCGGTGGAGATCTCGGTGGTGTGGTGCGATTTCGGCGGTGTGCTGACCTCCCCCATCCCGGAGGCGTTCGACCGGTTCGTGGCCGCGGCGGGGGTGCCGGCCGCGGCCCTGCGGTCGGCCATCGACGCCGTCGCCGGCGAGCGCGGCATGCGGATGATCGAACCGCTGGAACGCGGGCTGATGACGCAACACGAGTGGGGCCTGCGGGTCACCGCGGCGCTTGCCCCGGAGTGGACGCCACGGGTCGACCTGACCCGTTTCGGCGACCACTGGTACGAGGGGCGGCGGATGAACAACGCCCTGCTCGGCTGTTTGGCCGACTGCCGGCGCCGCGGGCTGCGGGTGGGGCTGCTGACGAACAGCGTGGCCGAGTGGGAACCGCACCGCGCGGCGCTGATGCCCGACGCGGGCGTGTTCGAGGTGACCATCAACTCCCACGAGATCGGGCTCCGCAAGCCCGACCCGGAGATCTACCAGACGGCTGAGGACGCCTTCGGCGTGGCGCCCCGGCAGTGCCTGCTCATCGACGACACACCGGTCAACTGCGCCGCCGCCCAGGCCCGCGGCTGGCAGACGATCCTGCACAGCTCGCCGGAACAGACCCTGGAGCACCTGGCGCGATTGTGACGGTAGGTGTCCCACCCGCACCGGGGCAGGGTGGACAGTCGGCTACTGCGCGTTTCGGGCTGTGTCCACGGGCTGCARCAGGCAGGTGCTCGTTCCGTGGGCTATCAGCTTTCCGGCGGGGTCGGTGACGCGCGCTTCCGCGAGCGCGGTCCGTCTGCCGACGTGGATCGCCAGGCCCTCACAGGTGAGCTGGTCCGCGTCCAGTTTCACCGACCGGACGAAATTGACCTTCAGCTCGAGCGTGGTGTAAAGAATCCCGTCGGGGAGCCTGGTGAAGACCGCGCTCCCCATGGCGGTGTCCATGAGGGTCGCGAGAACTCCGCCGTGCACGGTGTACATCGCGTTGGCCGTGGCCGGTGAGGGCGCGAGCGTGTAGACCGTCCGGCCCTCGTCCACCGACTCGAGGGTGATACCGAGTGAGTGGCCGACCCCGATTCCGGCCTGTAGACCGTAATCCAGCAGCTGCCGTAGTTCCCGAATGCGGTTCTGCGCGGCGGACTCCTCCCGCGTTCCGTTCACCTGCACGGACTCGCCTCCTTTGTCTCCCGCCGTGCTCTTGTCTCCCGGGGCTCCAGTTGCCGTGTTGCCGGCCGCGATATTCTGCACGCCACCCGCATGCGGCCCCGGCTCGTCCCGCACCCGGGACGCTCGTCACCGGACGATACGCCGATATCCGCTGGAACAGGACCACGGAACGGTGGACCGCTGGTGAACGTTCTGTTGCCCCACGGTGGGTGAACGAGCTTTTCCATTTTCCCGGATTTTCATTTCCGGGAACGGAACTGTCCGGAAAGCGGCATGGACGGCTGTTCGGCCGGCGGGATATTCCTGGCTGTGCCGGCCGGCGCCGGTCACCGGCCCAGCCGGCGCTACCCGCACCTGCCTGGATCAACCCGCCGTCGCAGGCAGCCGGGCAGCCGGGCGACGCCCCAGAGCAGAACACTCGGTAGCTTTTACAAGATTTCGTCTCGTTGGTGTCGACAGGTTCCGCCGCCGTGAGCCGGCAGTCGAACCGGCCGGGTGCCGTGGGTGCCCGTTCGCTACCCGACAAGGCCGGCTACCCGGATGTGTCGCCTCTGGTCAGAGCCCGGGCATCCTTCATCAGAAGGAACAGATGGAGCGGGTGGGTGGGAGACGGTTCGAACCCGAAATGCAGGTAGAACTGCCGAGCCTGGTCGTGCAGTGCGTGTACGAGCAGGCTCGCACACCGACGATCTCCGCTGCCGCGGTGGTACGGGTGATCGCGTTGCGTAACAGGTGGGCCTTACAGGTGGAACGGAAATCCCTGACGGCAGGCCGGTGACGGTGGGCTGGTTGAGGTTACGCGACGCTTGGCTGCTGTGGCTCCGCCGTGGGTATGGCCCGGCTGGCGTGATCGCCCCGTTCGCGTAGCACGATCACCGTCACGACGGCACCGGCCAGCGCCCCGGCCGCGGCGACGATGAAGGTGACGTTCATCGAGGTGACGGCATCACCCCGCTGTGGCGAGAGGACACCCGCGAGCGCCACCCCGAAGACGGCCCCGAACTGCCGGAACGTGTTCATCGCGCCGGACGCGGTACCGGCGAGATCGGCCGGTACCGCGCTCATCATCGCCTGGATCGCGACCACACCGCTGGACAGGGGTATGCCGGCGCCGAGCAGCACCAGCGCCCATCCGTAGGTGAAATAGCCGCCCGCGTCCTCGACGAGGGTGAGTCCGCCGAGCCCGGCCGCCACGAGGAGCAGGCCCAGGAGCATGGTCGTGCGGGTCCCGAGCCGGGCCACCACGGCTGCCGCGCCCATCGAGGCCACGCCGAGGAACCCGGTGAGCGCCAGGAAACGCACCCCGGTTTCCACCGGTGACAGGTGCCGGGTCTCCTGGAGGTACACGGTCAGCAGGAACAGCACCGCGTACATGCCGAACAGGCCGAGGAAGTTCACGACGCAGGCCACGGCGACCGCGGGAACGCGCAACAGGCGCGGCGGGAGCATCGGGTGTGAGCAGCGGATCTCCCACCGCACGAAGAGCGTCAGGATCACGGCGCTGCCGAGCAGGAGCCCGAGGATGACCGGCGAAGACCAGCCGAAGCGGCCACTTTCGATCATCGCGAACGTCAGTGATCCGCTACCGAGCACGAACAGCGTCTGCCCCACGGTGTCCGGCCGGCTGGCGGCTTCCCGGTCTTTCCGGACGCCACCGGCCGGTGCCGTGCCGGGCAGGCCGTCGTGGCGTTCGTCGACGGCCCGGCCGTTCGGGGACGGGGACGGCCGGCGGGGAGGGGACGAGGGCAGGGTCCAGGACAGGCCGGCGAGCGCCACCACGCCGATCGGTAGATTGATCCAGAACATGCTCTCCCAGCCGGCGGTCTGGACCAGCAGCCCACCGATGATCGGTCCGAGTGCCACCGCCGTACCGGCGACGCCACCCCACACGCCGATGGCACGGGTCCGTTGCCTCGGGTCCGCGAACAGTTCGGCGGTGACCGCGAGCGACAGCGGTACGACCGCTGCCGCGAACACGCCCTGRCCGCCGCGCGCGGCGATCAGTATTCCCGGGCTCGGGGCGAGCGCGCAGGCCACCGAGCAGGCTGTGAAGCCGGCGGTTCCGGTCAGCAGGGTCGCCTTGCGACCGAAACGATCGCCGACTGATCCCGCGGTCAGCAGCAGGCAGGCAAAGCCCAGGGTGTAGGCGTCCAGGAGCCACTGGGCGGCGGTGACGTCGGCGTGGAGATCGGCGCGGATCGCCGGCACGGCGACCGGAGTGATGCTGGCGTCCAGATAGACCACGAAGGTCGCCACGCAGACGAGCGCGAGYCGGATCGAAGGACTGTCGCGGCGCGACGTCGAAGCGGGTGTTCCGTCTGGCCTCATGAAAACATCCCCTGCCGGTGGTCATCTCATGACGTGTGGCATGCGGCACTCGCGGTGGGTTCCAGAAATCGGTCGTACGATAAGATCCGACATTTTTCGTGGCTGGTCGTACGTGCGCGAAGCTGTTCCGCCAGTGTAATATCCGTGTGTGCGCGGACGAGTCGAGATTGCCAGGTGGTAAMCGTCACGGCAACGTTCCGGTAAATGTTCGCAAAATGGCTGGCCAAGAGAATACGTCGCCGTCGTCCCTACCGATCGTCTCCGCCGATCGGGCGATTGTGTCTGCCAAATCGACGTTGACACCGTCCCGGCAGGTTCACACACTACTGAGGTGCCCGCCGATGCCCGGCCCCAGGTTCCCGATCCGTCGTCCAACCGGCCGGCCACGGGAGTGCTGTGAACGGGCGAAGTTTTTGTGGCGGCTTTCGTGGTGGTGTTCGTCGGGGATTTTCTTCGTATTCATGCCCGTCCGCATCCCGACGTCGCCGGTGAGTTCTCGTTTCTCGACATCGGAAATCGTCGCCGCGAGTAGGTGGTTGATATGCAGCAGTACAAGTCCGGGGACGGTGTCGTTCTTCCCGGGGATCGGGGCCTCTCCCTCATCCTGGACGAGGGCGTCCGGCTGGCCCCGGACCGCCCGGTGCTGAGCTGGCAGAACGCCGCCGGCTGGCAGGACGCCAGCTACCGGCAGTTCGCCGACCACGTCCGGGCCGTCGCCAAGGTGCTGCTGGCGCACGGGGTCGCGCACGGTGACCGAGTGGCTGTGCTGGGACGGACCAGTTACGAGTGGGCCGTGGTGGACTTCGCGGTGCTCAGCATCGGCGCGGTCACGGTCCCGATCTATCCGACGGCATCCGAGCAGCAGGTGCGCCACCTGCTGGTCGACTCCGCGGCGAACTGGTGCTTCACCGAGACCGAGGAACAGCGGGTCCAGCTCGACCGGATCGGCGGGGCGGCCCTGCGCGTCGGCGCCTGGCCGCTGGCGGCGGTCTGGGCCTGGCGGGACGCCGACCAGGACGGGCCCTGGGACGCCGAGTTCGACGAGCGCCGCGCCAAGGTGCGCGCCGACGACCTCGCGACGATCGTCTACACCAGCGGCACCACCGGCATGCCCAAGGGATGCATGCTCACCCACCGCAACCTGTACGCGTCCTCCGCCAACACCGTCGAACACACCGGTGACCTCTTCCGCACCGCCGACGGAGAGCAGGCGGCGACCCTGCTGGGCCTGCCACTGTCGCACGTCTTCGGCCGGACGATCCTCATCGCCTGCCTGTACGGGGGCACCCGGACCGGTCTGGTGGCGGGCATCCCGGAGCTGATCGGGCAGTTCCCGGTGTTCCGGCCGAGCTTCCTCGCGCTCGTGCCGTACGCGTTGGAGAAGATCCGCAAGCGGGTACGCGTGCCCGCGGCCGGCGGGGCCGGCGTGGTCGACGCCGAGGCGGAGCGGGTCGCGATCGAGTTCGGCCTCGCCAGCGCGCGCGGGCTGCCGGTCGACGACGGCCTGCGCGCCGCGCACGCCGTGTTCGACGAGCGGGTCTACAGCCGGGTACGGGCCTCCTTCGGTGGCCGTTTCCRGGATGTGATCTGCGGCGGCGCGTCGCTCGACGACTCGACCGCGGCCTTCTACGGCGGAGTGGGGGTGCGGATTCTCAACTGCTACGGGCTGACCGAGGCCGCGACGGCGGTGACGGTGAACGTCCCGGCCACCAACCGGATGGGCAGCACCGGGCGCCCGATCCCGGGCACCACGGTGGCGATCGCGGACGACAGCGAGCTGCTCATCCGCGGCCTCAACGTCTCGCCGGGGTACTGGAAGGGAAGCCCGCAGCCCACCGACCGGGACGCGACACAGGGCGGTGAGGGCCCGTGGCTGCACACCGGCGACCTCGGCCGGCTGGACGACGACGGCTTCCTCTACATCACGGGCCGCCGCAAGGAGATCMTGGTCACCAGCGGTGGCAAGAACGTCGCGCCCGCTCCGTTGGAGGACCGCGTCCGGCTGCATCCGCTGGTGAGCAACTGCATGGTGGTGGGTGACGGGCGGCCCTTCGTCAGCGCGCTGGTGACGATCGACCCCGCCGCGCTCGCCGGCTGGAAGGCGAGCCGAGGGCTTGCCGCCGACGACGACTCCTGGAGCCACGACCCCGAGCTGCTCGCGGAGATCCAGACCGCGGTGGACGACGCGAACAGCCTGGTCTCGCGCGCCGAGTCGATCCGGGCGTTCCGGGTGCTCGCGAGCGACTTCACCGTGGCCGCCGGGCATCTGACGCCATCGATGAAGCTGCGCCGTAACGTCATCGAGGCCGAATTCGCCGCGGACATCGCGGCGGTGTACGGCTGACCGCTTCTTCCTTCCTCCTCCCCCTCCTCCCGCTCCCTCCTCCCACCGTCCGGTGAACTGGTGGAGAATTCTCCACGTATTTTTTCGGGCATTCTTCCGTACCGTTCCCGGATTATGGGTTGATTGTGTCGTCCAATCGGACGATGTGTCTCGGCAGTAGCTGTTGACTCTCGTTCCGACAGTTGTGGAAAATCGATTCGTACCACTGCCGTGTGTAATATCACCGCGGGCTTCGCCGGGTTCACGACAGGAGCACACTACTCATGTACGACGTCATCGTTGTCGGTGCGCGCTGCGCCGGTTCACCTCTGGCGCTGCTGCTCGCCAGGCGAGGCCACCGGGTCCTTGTCGTCGATCGGGCAACCTTCCCGAGTGACACCGTCTCGACGCACTACATTCACCAGACCGGCCTTGCCCGGCTGCGGGACTGGGGCCTGCTCGACCGCCTCGCGGCGTCGGGCGTCCCGCCGATAAGAAATCTGATCATGTCCTACACTGGCATTCACATCGAGGGCTTCGCCGACCCGATCGAGGGCATCACCGAGGTCTACTCCCCACGGCGCACCGTCCTGGACAGCATTCTCGTCGACGCGGCGCGCGCGGCCGGCGCAGAGGTCCTCGAGGGGTTCACCGTCCAGGATGTGATCTTCGAGGACGGCCGGGCGGCCGGTATCCGGGGCCAGCTCGGCGACGGGCCGGCGCAGGAGTTCCGCGGGTCGTTCGTCGTCGGCGCGGACGGCCGGAACTCGACGATCGCGGACAAGGTCGGGGCTGACTTCTACCGGGTGGTCCCGGCGAGCTGCTTCGTCTACTACTCGTATTTCAGTGGCCTGGACTGGACCTTCCAGCACCGGACCGGCTTCAACGAGCAGCAGATAGGCACGTGGCCGACCAACGACGGTCTGAACCTGCTGTCCCTGCTGCGCCGGCGGGAGCACTTCAGCGCGTTCCGCACCGACGTGGAGAACAACTTCCACGCGGTGTACGACGAGGTCGTCCCCGAACTCGGCGAGGAACTGCGGGCCAAGGGGAAGCGGGAGGAGAACTTCCGGGTGATGCGTTACCCGGACAACTACTACCGCCGCTCCAACGGGCCGGGCTGGGCGCTGGTGGGGGACGCCGGATACCACAAGGACCCGTTCACCGGCTGGGGAATCACCGACGCCTTCGTGTACGCCCAGCTCCTGGCGGACCACCTGCACGAGGGGCTGGCCGGCGAGCGTCCGATCGACGACGCGGTGGCGGAGTACGCCAGGCTCCGCGACGAGCGGAGCAAGAGCACCTTCGAGTTCACGTGTAYGATCTCCGAACTCCTTCCCCTGCCCCCCTTCTTCGACTCGGTACTGCGCGCCGCGAGCCAGAGCCCCGAATACACGAAGAAGTTCTACGGGATGATAGGCGGGGGTATCCACAGCGAGGAGTTCTTCGCTCCGGAGAACCTGGAGAAGCTCTACGAAGAGGTTGGGACGCCGCGGGACAAGCGGCTGCTCACGGCCGCCTGACCGCTTCTCGCCCATATCTGCCGACATCCGCCTGTATTGTTCCGCACCTGCCCCGCTTCTCGATCACCAGGTGCCCTGGTACCGGGGGTCAGGGGAGCGGGGAGCCGGTGAACCGGGCGGCGCGGCAGGAGGACGAACGCGCCGCCCGCCGCCCCTGCGCGGCTGCGGCGCCGACACAGACCAGGAGCGTGCCCAGCCGTGAACGCCGCACCCAGCGCACTCACCGAGTCCGCCACGGGCAGCGCGCCCGCCGCGCCCAGCGCGGGCGACGGCCCGCGGCGAATCGCCGAACGCACGAAGGCGTTCGTCCAGGAACATGTCTTCCCGGTCGAGCGGGAGATCATCGTCAGCGGGCGCCCGATGGACGACGCGCTGCGGGTGCGGCTGCAGGAGGAGGCACGTCAGGCCGGGGTCTTCGGCCCGCTGTCGCCGGTGGCCTACGGCGGGCTCGGCCTCGACACCCGTGCCCTGGCGCACGTGCTGGAGGCCGCCGGCGCGAGCCTGATCGGCCCGATCGCGGTGAACGCGTCCGCCCCGGACGACGGCAACATCCACCTGCTCGCCCACCTCGCCACCGCCGAACAGGCGCGGCGGTACCTGGAACCGTTGGCGCGCGGTGAGATCCGCTCGTCCCTCGCGGTGTCCGAACCGTCCCCGGGGGCGGGGTCGGATCTCACGATGCTGCGCACGGCCGCCGAGAAGGCCCCCGGCGGCTGGAAGATCAACGGAGTGAAGCACTTCGTCACCGGAGCCGACGGGGCGGCGTTCAGTATCTGCATGGCCGCCACCGCCGGCGGCGGCGCGACCATCTTCCTGGTGGACCAGGACAACCCGGGGCTCACCGTCGRCCGCCGCATGCCGACGCTGGACCACAGCGCTCCGGGCGGCCACTGCGAAGTGACCTTCGACGACTGCTTCGTACCCGACGACGCCGTGCTCGGCGAGGTCGGGAAGGGCTTCGAGCAGATCCAGGCGCGGCTGGCGCCCTCCCGCATCATGTTCTCGATGAGCTGGCTGGGGGTGGCCGTGCGGGCGCACGAGATGGCGGCGGCGCGGATCGTCGGCCGCGAGGCGTTCGGGGCGGCGGTCGCCGCCCACGGGATGGCCCAGGCCCACGTCGCCGACAACGAGATCGACATCACGGCCGCCCGGGCGCTCGTCCACTCGACAGCCGCCGTGATCGACGAGCGTGGCGCGCTCAGCGGCGCCGCGCGCCACGCGTCCGCGATCACCAAGACCTTCGTGTCGGAGGCGGTCTGGCGGGTGCTCGACCGCGTGGTCCAGCTCTACGGCGGGCTCGGTGTGTGCGAGGACGAACTGGTCGCCCGCTTTCTTGTCGAGGCGCGGGGTTTCCGGATCTACGAGGGCCCGTCCGAAGTGCTGCGCTGGTCCATCGCCCGCCGGGTGCTGCGCGCTCACCGATGAGGCCGGTCGACATCGCCGGTGGCGCGGACAGCCGGTGGCGCGGGCGTCTTCTCTCCCGCCCCGCGCGCTCCTGCCCGCACGGTGACTTCACCTCTTTTTCCGCCGCTTCCGGTAACCGGTTCGGCGCCTGTTCACGGGCCGGTAGGAAAACAGTGTTGGGATGGCAGACGTGACTAGTGACACGCGGGTTTCGCCCGCCCGGACCGGGTACGCGATATTCAGCGAGGCCACCAGCGGAGCTGTCGACTACGAGCGAATTCGTGAGATCACGAACTCGCTCGTGCCCTTCGGCAGATTCGTCGGGGTCGATATCACCGAGGTGGGGCCGGACCGCGCGGTCGTCGAGATTCCGGCGGACCGGAACCTCACCAATCATCTGGGTACGGTGCATGCCGGCGCGCTCTTCCTGGCCGCGGACATCGCCGGGGCCGCCGCCCTGGCCGGCGCGCTGGCACCGCGCCTCGCCCGGGTCGAGTACACGGTGGTCCGGGACGCGCGGTCGACCTTCCGGAAGCCGGCCGTCGGCCGGGTCCGCGCGATCGCCACCGTGGACGAAAGAGAGGCACGGCGGGTCCTGGCCAGCACCGCCGCGGAACAGTTCGACCTGGACGGCAAGGCACTGCTCTATGACGACGCCGACGTGCTGGTGGCCAAGTTCCGCTTCGACTACGCCTGCAGCATCGCGGCGAGCTGACCGGGGTTCCGTCGGCACCGCGTACGAACACTGGTACCCAGACAGCCCGAAGAGCGCACGACGATGTTCCCGGCGCGCTCGGGAGGCAGCCTGGAACGACCGTCCCCGGGCCGTTTCCGGGCCGTCCACGGCCGTTGGCCGCGGCCGGCATCCGGTTGTCGGGRCGTCTCGCGCGGATGGTTTCTCCGCCGTCGGATCCGGCGCGTCGGCGGGCATGGCGGATCCCGCCGGGCGGTGAACTCCGCCGGAATGCGTCAAGAAATCTCGGAACGGGCATCTGTTTTTCCCGCGAGTACCGTCGATCGCCCGCTCCGATCGGGCAATAGGTATCCGGGATTGGCGTTGACCGTTCTTTCGGATGTTCCGCACAATTGAGAGGAAGCTTGCTGGCGAATGCCCGTGCCGACACCTGCCGGATAAAATGACAGGGACGTGAACAATGTGTGACTATTTCACGGGCGGGTGGGCTGGCGTCCAACTCAGGAAATCTTTTCGCGGGCAGCTCGGGATGGATCGGGGAACATGATGGCGAAAGCGCGGATGACGGTCGTCGGTGACAGTTTCGTCGAGGGCCGGGGCGACCCCGCCCCGGACGGGACGTACCGCGGCTGGGTGCCCCGGTTCGCCGAGATGTTCGGGATCCCGAGCGGTGGCTGCCTCAACCTGGGGACCTTCGACGCGACCACCCAGGACGTGGTCGACCGGCAGCTTCGGGTCGCGCTGGTGAACAAGGCCCCGCTGATCGGGTTCGTGGCCGGGGTCAACGACCTGATCCGGGACTACGACGCGGCCCGCTTCCGGCGGAATCTCGAGTCGATATTCACGACACTGTCCGGCCCGGACACGGTGATGTTCACCGCGACCTACGCGGACATCCCCCGTAACCTCCCGTTGCCGGCGTCCTTCCAGGAGCTCCTGCGGGGCCGTTTCGCCGAGGCGAACGAGCACCTGCGGGAGATCTCCGCGCGTACCGGCGCGCTCTGCCTGGACGTCGTCGACGGCCGGGAATGGGCGGACCCGGCCATGTGGTCGGCCGACGGCCTGCATCCGAGCCCCGTCGGCCACCAGCGCTTCGCCGAGGCCATGGCGGACCTCGTCGCCCTGGCCACCGGAATGGTGCCGCTGCCCACGGCGTCCCCGTTCGCCGGCGCTGGTGCCGGACCACTGTCGTACTAGACCAGCCTGAATACAGGCCACCCGAAATACTACGCCACCAGAAATATCAGGCCACCAGAAATACCAGGCCACCAGAAATGCCAGGACGGCCGGCGCGGCAGAACGGCAGAACAGGCACGATCACGGTTTTTCCCGCGCCGGCCGGCCGCCGGTCGCGGATGTCCGCACGCCGATCCAGAAGGTCCGACCGGCCCGGGTTCCCGGGCCGCCGCGTGGCACGGCCGAGTGGGGAACCAGCACCGCTGGCTCCCCGTCCCGGCTCTTTCGTGTGCCTGTGAGCACCGGGCGGGCCGGCGGAACACGCCGGTTCCGAAACATCCGCCGGCGGCCGCCCGGGACCGTCGGGTCCGGGAGCACGAGACCGGGGAGGACAAGACCGAGGAGGACAAGACCCGGAAACGCGCGGCCCGGGCCGCGGAAAAGGTCGGGACCATCCGCTGCGACAAAGCTCAAGGAAAGCTCAGGAGAGGAAAACGGTGAGCGGCGACACGCTGGCGCAACGGCGCCTGGCCGACAACCCGATCGCGATAGTCGGTATGGCCGGTCTCTTCCCGAACGCCTACAACTACCGGGAGTACTGGCAGAACATCGTCGACGCGACGGACTGCACACAGGACGTCCCGGCGAGCCGGTGGAACCTCGACGACTACTACGACCCCGACCCGACCGTCCCGGACATGACCTACTCGCGCCGCGGCGGCTTCATCCCCGACGTCGACTTCGACCCGCTGGAGTTCGGCATCCCGCCGAACCAGCTCGAGGTCACCAGCGTCATGCAGACACTGAGCCTGATCGTGGCCCGGGACCTGCTGCGCGACGCGGGCGCGACCGACTCCGACTGGTACGACGCCACCCGTACGGGGGTTGTCCTGGGGGTCACCGGGCCGGTCCCGCTGATGCATCCGCTGGCGGCCCGGCTGTCGACCCCCGTCCTGAAGGAAGTGGTCCGTAGCTGCGGGCTCACCGCCGCCGACGCCGAGGCCATCGCAGCCAAGTACGTCCAGGCGTTCGCGCCGTGGGAGGAGAACTCCTTCCCCGGCCTGCTGGCCAACGTGGTCTCCGGCCGGGTCGCCAACCGCCTGGGGCTGGGCGGGATGAACTGCACGGTGGACGCGGCCTGCGCGGCGTCGCTGTCGGCCCTGCGGATGGCCGTGGCCGAACTGGTCGACGGCCGAGCCGAGATGATGATCGCCGGTGGCGCCGACACCGAAAACTCGATCTTCGGGTACATGTGCTTCAGCAAGACCCAGGCCCTGTCGAAGAGCGGGCAGATCAGGCCGTTCGACGACGCCGCCGACGGCACCCTCATCGGCGAGGGCATCGGCATGATCGCGCTGAAGCGTCTCGCCGACGCCGAGCGGGACGGCAACCGTGTCTACGCGGTCATCCGCGGCATCGGCTCGTCCAGCGACGGCCGGTCCAAGAGCATCTACGCGCCCCGCGCCGAAGGGCAGCGGCTGGCGCTGGCCCGCGCCTACGCCGACGCCGACTGCTCGCCCGCGTCCGTCGAGCTGTTCGAGGCGCACGCCACCGGCACCGCGGTGGGGGACAGGACCGAACTCTCCGCGCTGACCGAAGCGCTGTCGGAGGCGAGCGGCGAGCGGCACTTCGCCGCGGTCGGCAGCGTGAAGTCGCAGATCGGCCACACCAAGGGTGCCGCGGGCACGGCGAGCCTGATGAAGCTCGCGCTCGCCCTGCACCACCGGACGCTGCCGCCGACGATCAACGTGGAGCATCCCAACAGCGCGATCGACTTCACCGGCGGGCCGCTGTACGTCAACACCCGGACCCGGCCGTGGATCCGCGACCCGGACCGGCCGGTCCGCCGGGCCGCCGCCTCGGCGATGGGCTTCGGCGGGACGAACTTCCACGTCGTCCTTGAGGAGCACACCGGCGAGCGCCGCGCCACCACGACACTGCACCGCACCGCCCGCGCCCACCTCTGGCACGCGGCCGACACGGCCAGCCTGCTGGAGCTGCTGCGGTCCGGTGCCGAACCGGACGACAGCACGCAGATCCCGGCGGAGCACGCCCGGGTCGGCTTCGTCGCCGCGGACGACGAGACCGTCCAGCGCCTGCTCGCCCTGGCGGTCGAGCAGCTCGCCGCCGCCCCGGACGCGCAGCAGTGGACGCATCCGGCGGGGGTGTTCTTCCGCGCCCGGGCGCTGGCCGACCTGAAGGTGGGCGCGCTGTTCGCCGGGCAGGGCAGCCAGTACCTGGACATGGGCCTGGAAGCGGCGCTCAACATCCCGACCGTGGCCGGGGCCGTCGACGACGCGAACGAGGCGTTCGCCGGAGCCGACCACCGACTGGGCGCGATCATCTACCCGCCGCCGGTCTTCGACGCGGAGCTGCGGCAGGAGCAGGAAAGCCGGCTGCGCCGGACCGAGTACGCCCAGCCGGCGATCGGAGCGATCTCGGTCGGCCAGTTCCGCTACCTCGCCGAACTGGGCCTGCGCTGCTCGGGATTCCTCGGGCACAGCTTCGGGGAGCTCACCGCGCTGTGGGCCGCGGGCGCTCTCGACGACGCGGACTTCTTCCGCCTCGCCCGCGCCCGCGGCGAGGCGATGGCCCCGCCCGCCGAGGACCCCGACCACGACCCGGGCACCATGGCCGCCGTCCAGGCCACCCGGGAGCAGGTCATCGACATCCTCCGCGCCTTCCCGAACGTGGTGATCTGCAATCACAACGCGCCGGACCAGGTGGTCGTCGGCGGGGACACCCAGGCGGTCGGCGAGGTCGTCCAGGAGTGCAAGCAGCGGCAGCTGGGCGCCCGGCTGCTGCCCGTCTCCGCGGCCTTCCACACCTCCCATGTGGCGCATGCCGTCGAGGCGTTCGGGCACGCCGTCTCCTCGGCGCGGATCGGCGAGCCGCGGCAGCCGGTCTACGCCAACACCGCGGGCGTCCGGTACGGGCCGGACGTCGAGGCGAACAGGCGTGCGCTGACCGAGCAGCTCCTCCAGCCGGTCGAGTTCGTCCAGGCCCTCGAAGCCATCCGCGCCGACGGCTGCAACGTGTTCGTCGAGTTCGGCCCCAAGCAGGTGCTGACCGCGCTGGCCAGGCGGACCCTCGAGGCCGCCGGCATCGTCGCGGTCCCGACCGACGCCGGCCCGCTCGGCGACAGCGACGTCGCATTGAAGCAGGCCGCCGTCCAACTCGCGGTTCTCGGCGCGCCGATCAGTGGGGTCAACCGGCACGACGCCCCCGCCTGGGTCGCGCTGAAACCCCGGGGCATGGCCGTGACCCTGAACGGGGCGGACTACGTGCCGGAATCCCGCCGTGCCGCCTACCGGGCCGCGCTCAACGACGGTTTCCGGGCGTCGATCGTCACCCCGGCCGCCACCAGCACCAACGGGGTCGGCGGGGCCGGCGGCAACGGGGTCGGCGGTGGCAACGTCGGCAGTGACAACGGCTTCGGCCTCGGCGCGGGGATCGGCGCGGACATCACGGACGCTCACCAGGCCGCTCGTCAGGCCGGTCAGCAGGTTCCGGTGGACGCGGCGGTGCCGAGTGACCTGCCAACCCCTGACCTGTCGGTCCTCTCCGCCGACCATGCCGCACCATCGACGGCCGCATCATCGCCAGCCACGTCGCTGGCGACCGTACAGCCGGCGGCAGCGTGGCCGCCAGCCGCCGGCGTCGCCGAACCACCGGCGGCTCACGCCCACAGCGCCGATGCCGGAGAGGACGTCGGCCTCGACGACGTGGTCGCGCAGCATGTGGCGCTGCACTCCCGGTATCTGGAAAGCCAGTTGCAGGTCACCGAAGGACTGGTGGAGATCCTGCACCAGCAGCAGCCCGGTGTGGACGCGGGCGGCGGGGCCTGGCTCGCGCGGGCGGTCGAGAGCGTGAAGGACCAGAGCCTGGCGATCGGGCAGGCGCACATCCGCGCCAACGAGATCCTCTCGTCGCTGGCCGAGATCGAGCGCGGCGGGCAYCGCTCCCCGACGGTCAACGGCTACCCAGCACCAGCACCAGCGGCCTTCGGCCCGGCCGCTCCGCCGCTGCCGGTCCTGCCGGAACAGCCACGCCGGACGGAAATCGCCGCGGCGCCGTCTCCGGCTCCGGCCTCCGCGCCGACACCGGTCCCGGCCTTCGCCCCAGCCTCCGCACCGGTGTCGGCTCCCGCACCGGTGCCGGTTCCGGTGCCGTCGGCCGAAGCGGCCCCGGCCTCGGCGGCTCCCGCACCGACTCCGGCGGACACCGCGCCGCCCGTTCCCGTCGACGCCGCTGTGTCCGCTGGTTCGGTGGATGCGGGGTTGTTGCGGTCGGCGTTGGTGGGTGTGGTGGCGGAGCGGACGGGTTATCCGGCGGAGATGATTGACACCGGGATGGATCTGGAAGCGGATCTGGGTGTTGACTCGATCAAGCGGGTGCAGATTCTGGGGGCGGTGCAGGAGCGTTTTCCCCAGGTGCCGAGTGTGGGTCCGGAGTTGTTGGGTGAGCTGCGGACGCTGGAGCACATCATCGATTTCCTGGTGAGTGCCGCCGGTTCGTCCGCGGTGGCTTCGGCTCCTGTTTCCACGGCTCCTGCCGTCACGGGCTCTGCTTCCGCTGGTTCGGTGGATGCGGGGTTGTTGCGGTCGGCGTTGGTGGGTGTGGTGGCGGAGCGGACGGGTTATCCGGCGGAGATGATTGACACCGGGATGGATCTGGAAGCGGATCTGGGTGTTGACTCGATCAAGCGGGTGCAGATTCTGGGGGCGGTGCAGGAGCGTTTTCCCCAGGTGCCGAGTGTGGGTCCGGAGTTGTTGGGTGAGCTGCGGACGCTGGAGCACATCATCGATTTCCTGGTGAGCGCCGCCGCGCCTGCCCCGACCGGGGCGGCCGCCACGGCGGCGCCCGCGGCCCCGTCCGCCGAGGAGCAGGCCCCGCCCGTCGAGCAGGTCGCGCGGCACCCCGTCGAGATCGTCGGACTGCCCCCGGTCGACAGGATCGGACAGCCCTACCCGGCTGGCCCGGTAGCCGTCGTCGTCCACCCCGCAGAGCAGGCGGACGAGACGTTCGCGGCGGGTCTTGAGGAGGCCGGCTGGACGGTGACGCGGGTGAGCCTGCCAGCCCCGGGCGGGGACGGGTCGTCCGACCTGGCCGCCTGGGACGGCGAGGCCGTCGAGCGCCGGCTCTCCGAGGCACTCACCGACGCTCTGGGCGCGACCGGCAGGATCGACCTCTTCCTCACCGTTCTCGGGGGGAGCGACACCGCGGATGATCACGGTGTCCGGCAGGACACCACCGGGGATCACAGTGTCCGGCAGGACGCGTGGGACCATGGCGTCCGGCAGCTTGCCGACGCCGTGCTGGTGGCCAAGCATGCCAGCGTGCCGCTGGCCACGGCCGCCCGCTCCGGTGACCGCGCAGCCTTCGTGACCGTCACCCGCCTCGACGGCGGTCTCGGTCATCGCGGCGGGCGCGGGGCCGCCGAGGCGCTGCTCGGCGGGGTCGGCGGTGTGGTCAAGACGCTCGCCCACGAGGAACCGTCGATCTTCTGCCGCGCGCTCGACATCGACCCTGAGCTCGGCGGCGACGACGCGCTCGCCGTCCTGCTGGACGAGATCGCGGACGCGGCCACGGACACCCTCGAGGTGGGGGTCGACGCCGCCCGCCGCAGGTGGACCGTGATCCCCGCGCCGTACGGGTCGCCGCGGGCGTCCACCGCGGTGGCCACCGGCGCCACCGTCGCTCCCGTGGCCGGCTCCGTCGCCGGCACGGGCGTGGCGGCGACCGGTGCGGTCCCGTCGGCGCCCACGGTCGGCGCGGGTGACGTGTTCGTGGTGACGGGCGGGGCGCGGGGGGTCACGGCGTCCTGTGTGCGGGCGCTCGGTGAGCACAGCCAGGTGGAGTTCCTGCTGCTCGGGCGCACGGCGCTTGCCGCGGAGCCCGACTGGGCCGCGGGTGTGGCCGACGCCGACCTCAAGCGCGCGGCGATCGCCGCCCTGGGGGCCGGTGGCGGCAGGCCGCCGACGCCGCGGCAGGTCGACGCCGTCCTGCGCGACATCCAGGCCCAGCGCGAGATCCGCGCGACGCTCGACGCCCTGGCCGGCAGCGGATCCGCCGCGGCAGCCAGCTACCTGCAGGTGGACGTCGGCGATGCCGCCGCAGTGCGGGACGCGCTCGCGGCGCACCGTGACCGGATCACGGGTGTGGTCCACGGCGCGGGAACCCTTGCGGACGGGCTCGTGCGCACCAAGACACCCGACGACGTCCGACGGGTCTTCACCCCGAAGCTCGCCGGTCTGCGCAACGTCCTGGACGCGCTCGACGGCGCGCCGATCCGCCACGTCGTCCTGTTCACCTCGGTGGCCGGGCTGTTCGGCAACGCCGGCCAGGCCGACTACGCCGCCGCGAACGAGGCGCTGTGCCGGGTCGCGGCCAGCCTGAAGCGGGAGCATCCCGACCGTCATGTCACCGCCATCGACTGGGGCGCCTGGGACGGCGGGATGGTCGCCGCCGACCTGCGGGAGCTCTTCCACGCCCGCGGTGTCGAGCTGCTGGCGCCGGCGACGGGCGCGCGGATGTTCGTGGAGCAGTTCGGCGCCGAGCGCGTCGACGACGTGTGTGTGCTGGTCGGCCAGCGCAAGGCGCTCACCGACGGTACCGGCCCGCGTCCCGGCCGGGCCTTCACGGCCCGCCGCGAGCTGACCGGCATCGAGGACACCGAGGTGCTCCAGGCGCACCGCATCGACGCCTCCCCGGTCCTGCCCGCCACGTTCGGGCTCGGCTGGCTGGTCAACGTGCTCGAACGCGCCCACCCGGGGCTTCAGGTGATCGAAGCCAGCGGGTTCGAGGTGCACAAGGGGATCGTGTTCGACGGCGCGCACAGCCGCGCGTACCAGGTCGAGGTGCCCCTGGCCGAAGCCCGGGACGGCCGGCTGACGGTGCGGGCCGCCGTCCGTGCCGCCGCCGGCGGTACCGGCAGCGGTGCTGGCAGTGGTGCCGGCAGCGGCAGCGCCCTGCCCGTCTCGCACTATGTCGGCACGTTCGTGCTGGCCGAGGCCCCGCCCGCCGCGCCGGTCGCGCCGGGCCGGCCGGGCGAGGCGGTGGGCAGCGGTCCCGAGGACGGCGTGGAGATCTACACCGGGGGCACCCTGTTCCACGGCCCGGCCCTGCAGGGCATCCGCCGCATCCTGCAGCGCAGCGACGACCGGGTCGTCCTGGAGTGCCGGCTGGCCGACCAGGTCGTCGCCGACGGGGCGTTCGCCGGCGCGCTGCACAGCCCGGTGCTCGCCGACATCCTCCTGCACGGGCCGTCGGTGCTGGGCCGGTGGCTGACGGGCCTGGCCTGCCTGCCGCTGGCCGTCGGGCGCTGGGAGTACTTCGCCCCGCTGCCGGACGGGGAGCCGTTCGTCGTCGTCCTGGACGACGTCCGGCGCGCCGCGTCCTCCATCACGGTGACGGTGACCGCCAGTGACCCCGGCGGACGCGTGCTCCAGCGCCTGCGCGACGTGTCGATGATCGGGACCCCCGACATGGCCGCGAAGTTCGCCGCGGYCGTGCGGTGGTGGCTGCCGGGGGAGGGGGCGTGACCGTGCGACCGCTGACGCACCCCGGCCCCGTCCGTCTCGCACGGGCCGGTTCGACCAGACCGACGGAGGACAGGCGATGACAGCGGAGCAGGTGGCGTCCCAGGTGGTGGACGTCGACGCCCTGGAGATCGATGCCCTGGAGTTCGACGGCGAGCCCTTCGACCCCACCCGGTGGTCGGCCGACACCATTCGGGCCGACGCGCCGCCGCAGCCGCGGCCGTCGGCGGCCGGGCACGGCGGGGCTGGCTCGGTTGGCTCGGCCGGCGCGTCTGACCTGTCGTCCGGGCCGGCCGACAGGGACGCGGACGGGACCGGCTTCGTCCGCCGGCCGTCAGCCCCCGTCGGTTCTCCGTCGGTGCCCGCCGGTGAACTGGAACCGGCCGAACTGGCGGCCTCGATCGCCCGGCAGGTACGGGCGGTTGTCGTGGCCGCGCACGCCAGCGCCCTGCGGGCCCAGACGAGCGTGCAGAACCGGGTGCTCGCGGCGCTCGCGGCGTCCGGACAGCCGGCGAGTCCGGCGAACCCGGCAGGATCGGCGAGCCTGGTGAGCCCGGCGGACAACGCTGTCCGACCGGCGGGCGGGCTGTCCGCGGCAGCCCCGGCGCCCGGCATCTCGGCGGGCTTGGCGCGCCCACAGCCTGTGAGCCCGGCGCCCGCTCCGACGGTGCCCGGCGTCCAGGCGGGGCCGGTCCGGGCGGCCCTGCCCGTTGCCCGGGAGGGTGGTGTCCCGCGGGGCGCCCAGCAGGGCCTCCAACGGGATGACGCGGCCGCCCCGGCCCCGGCCGTCACCGAGGTGTTCGAGGTGGTCGACGGGCGACCGAGTGTGTTGTCGCGGCCGTCCGTGGCACCGGCGCCCACCCGGGTGTCCACGGAGGCGGCGTTCAAGCCGCTCGCGCGCAGTGACAGGAACCGGCTGGACGCCGCCGATCTCACCCGTCTCGCCGAGGGGTCGATCGCGAGCGTGTTCGGCGCCGCCTACGACCAGGACGGCGCCAACCCGTCGATCCGCCTGGCGCTGCCGCGGGCCGGGGTCCCCGGGCTGCTGCTGAGCTGGGTGGACGGCCTGGACGTGCGCGGCGGCGCCTGGGGCCACGGAGCGCTGCGCGCCGGGCTGCGGCCGGGTGCCGTGGCCGCGGGCCCCCCGGCGCAGGCCGGGCCGGACCAGGGCGTCCAGGCACAGGGCGTCCAGTCACAGGGCACGCCGGCGGGGGAGCAGGCCGTGCTCCTCGCCGAGTCGGCAGCGCAGGCCGCCGAGGTGTTCGCCCTGTACCTGGGTCTGCACCTGGGCTTCGCCGACGCCACCTTCGCCCGCGGTGTGCCGGGCGGGCCCGACGCGCCGGGCGAGCCGGACCGCTGCCAGGTCGAGATCCTCGGGCCGACGCCGGACGCCGATGTCGAGCTGGCCCTGGAGGTCACCGGCGTCGACCTCGTCCCGCGGCCGTGGCTGTCCGTCGACGCCGAGTTCCGCGTCGGTGGCGAGGTCGTCGCCAGGGTGCGGGGGGTGACGCTGGGTGTCCAGGAGAAGCCGGGCGTCCCGATCGGCCCGCAGGCCGGCGGCACCGTGGCGCGTTTCCTCGGGCGCCGGAACAGCCTCGGCGAGCCGGTGATGCTCAACGAGTTCCACATGGCCCACTGCTCCAAGGGGGATCCGGGCATCGCCCTGGGGCCGGAGTTCTCCCGCTACCGCGGCATCCGGGCGACCCGGCTGCCCGACGGTGGCCTGCGCCTGGTCGACCGGATCGTCSCCGTCCAGGGGGAGCGGGGGAAGCGGGAGAGCCTGCGCGGGGGCGCCACCCACCAGACCGAGTACGACTCGCCCGCCGGCTCCTGGTACTACCAGGACACGGCCAACGCGTCGATGCCGAACTGCGTCTACATGGAGACCTCGCTGCAGTCGGCGCTCGTCCTCGGCTACTACCTGGGCGCCACCCTCACCGACCTGGGCGGGGAGCACAGCCTGCGCAACCTCGGCGGCACCGCCATGCTGCTGCGCGAGGTGGACCTGCGAAACAGGACCCTCCGGCAGCACTCGACCCTGCTGTCCACCACCCCCATGCCCGGGTCGGTGCTGCAGGAGTTCTCCTACCGGTTCTCCGTGGACGGCGAGCCCGTCTACGAGGGCGAGTCGATGTTCGGCTACTTCAACGAGGCGGCGCTGGCCAGGCAGAGCGGGCTCGACGCCGGCCGGCTCGTGCCGACCTGGCTGGACGAGCAGCAGCCCCGCCCACCGGTGCGGACCATCGACGTCGCCGCCCGCCGGGCCGACCCGTCGGCGCCGCTGTGCTCGCGGGGCCATCTCGCGCTGCTCGACGACGTCGAAGTCGTCGACGGCGGCGGCCGGTACGGGCAGGGCTACCTGCGGGCGGCCCGCCCCATCGACCCGCACGACTGGTTCTTCGCCCGCCACTTCGTCCTGGACCCGGTCATCCCCGGCTCGCTCGGGGTGGAGGCGGTGATCCAGGCGATCCAGGAGTGGCTCGTCGACGGCGGCCACACGGCGGGCTTCGCCCGGCCCGGGTTCGTGCTGCCGGTCGGGCTGCCGATGACGTGGAAGTACCGCGGCCAGTTCCTGTCGACGGACAGCGAGACCACCCTCGAAGTGCACGTCAAGTCCGTCGAGCGGCGGCCCGGCCGGGTGCGGGTGGTGGCGGACGCGAGCGTGTGGAAGCCGACCATGCGCATCTACGAACTGACCGATGTCGCCGTCGAACTACGCGACGAAGGAGCCCCGCCATGGTGACCGCCCAGGCCGGCCCAGCCGCGCCCAGCCGGCCGGCGGACGCCGGCCACACCCCCACCGGCCGTACCGCCGGCCACCCCACCGGCCACAGCACCGGTCGTGCCACCGGTCTCGCGCGCGGCGCGGACGAGATCTACGACGTGCTCGCGACCCTGGAGCGGCCCGCCTTCGTCGTCCGGGACGCCCAGGGGATCGCGGCCACCAACGACGAGCGGCTGCTCGGCCCGGGCACGCAGGTGCTCGCGGCGGTGCCGCCGGCGCCGCCCGAACGGCTGGGGTCGCCGGACTTCCCCCGCGACCACGGCGTCCGCCACCCGTACATGGCCGGGGCGATGGCCAACGGGATCGCGTCGGCGGAACTGGTCGTGGCGCTGGCCGGAGCGGGTTTCCTGGCCTCCTTCGGCGCGGCCGGGGTGCTGTCGGCCCGCGTCGACGAGGCGCTGGCGACGATCAGCCGGCGGGTGCCCGCCGGCACGGGGTTCGCCTGCAACCTCATCCACAGCCCGAACGAGCTGGCCATGGAACGGGACGTGGTCGACCTGTGCCTGCGCCACCAGGTGCGCTGCGTCGAGGCGTCGGCGTTCCTCGACCTGACCCCGCAGGTGGTGCGCTACCGGCTGGCCGGGCTGTCCCGGGCGGCCTCCGGCCAGGTGCGGGCCGGCAACCGGCTGGTCGCCAAGATCTCCCGGGCCGAGGTGGCCGAACGCTTCCTGCGCCCGGCACCCGAACCGATCGTCCGCGGGCTGCTCGACGCCGGCCTGGTCACCGCCGAGCAGGCCGAGCTCGCCCGGGGGGTGCCGGTGGCGGACGACATCACCGTCGAGGCTGATTCCGGCGGCCACACCGACCGCCGGCCGCTGACCGTCCTGCTCCCCGAGATCATCGCTCTGCGTGACCGGGTGCGGCGTGAGCTGGCCGGGTCGGGTCAGCCCTGGCAGGTCCGGGTCGGCGCGGCCGGCGGGATCGGGACACCGGCCGCCGCCGCGGCGGCGTTCGCTCTCGGCGCGGCCTACGTGGTGACCGGGTCGGTCAACCAGGCGTCGGTGGAGGCGTCCCAGTCGCCGGCGACGAAGCGGCTGCTGGCCGGTGCGGGCACGGCCGACTGCGTCATGGCCCCGTCCGCGGACATGTTCGAGATGGGCGTCGAGGTGCAGGTCCTGCAACGCGGGACGATGTTCGCGAGCCGGGCCCGGCGGCTGTACGAGGTCTACCGGGCCCACGACGGCATCGAGGCGATCCCGGCCGCCGAGCGGGACGCCCTGGAACGGAAGATCTTCCTGCGGCCGCTGGACGACGTCTGGGCGGACACCGTGCGGTTCTTCACCGAGCGTGACCCCGACCAGATCGCCCGCGCGGCCGACAACCCGAAGCGGCGGATGGCGCTGGTCTTCCGCTGGTACCTCGGCCTGTCCTCGGGCTGGAGCATCGCGGGGGAGCCGAGCCGGGCCACGGACTACCAGATCTGGTGCGGGCCGGCGATGGGCGCGTTCAACACCTGGGTCGCCGGCACCTACCTGGCCCCGGTGGAGAACAGGCGGGTGGCCGACATCGCCACACAGATCATGCGCGGTGCCGCCTTCAGCAGCCGGGTCGGCCACCTGCGGTCCGCGGGGGTGCGGCTGCCCGTGCGCTGCGCCACCTACATCCCGTCCCTTATCCCGTCCCCGCCGCGGACCGGCGCGGCAGCGGGGCTCGACCGGTGGGAGCAATCATGACAGTGACTCTGCCCAGGCAGGCGGACGGCACGGATGCCAGGACGACCCGGGACGCATCCTGGCTGGTCTGCGGCGGATGCCAAGCGATCATCTACGCGAAGAGGTTCGCCCGGTCCCTGCGGGTCTGCCCGGAGTGCGGCTGGCACGCCCCGCTGACCGCCGTCGAGCGGCTCACGACACTGCTGGATCCCGGGTCCGTGGCGCTGGTGGACACGGTCGTCGCCGACAGCGACCCGCTGGAGTTCGTCGACAGCCGTCCCTACGTCGACCGGCTGCGCGACGCGCGGGCCGCCACCGGCCTGGCCGAGGCGGTCGTGAGCGCCCGCGGCCGCATCGACGGCAACCCGGTGGTCGTGGCGGCCATGGACTTCCGGTTCATGGGGGGCAGCCTCGGCGCCGCGGTCGGTGAGGCCGTCACCCAGACGGCCGAGATCGCGCTGCGGGAACGCACGCCGCTGCTGCTGGTGACCGCCTCCGGCGGGGCGCGCATGCAGGAGGGCGTGCTGTCCCTGATGCAGATGGCCAAGACCAGCCAGGCCCTCGGGCAGCTCGACGAGGCGGGGATCCTCACCCTGGCGCTGATCACCGACCCGACCTTCGGCGGGGTGGCCGCGTCCTTCGCGACGCTGCCGGACATCATCATCGCCGAGCCGGGGGCGCGGCTGGGGTTCGCCGGGCCGCGGGTGATCCAGCAGACCATCCGGCAGACCCTGCCGCCGGGGTTCCAGACCGCGGAGTTCCTGTTGCGGCACGGTGTCGTCGACATGATCCGGCCGCGGGCCGAGCTGCGCGCCACCCTGGCCCGGCTGCTGACCGTGGGCAGCCGCCGGGCGGCGCGCACGGCCGTGCCCGCGCCGCGGTCCGCGCCGCCCCGGCCGCCGGTGTCACGATCGTCGGCGTCACAGCCATCGGCGTCGCAGCCGCCCGTGCCACAGCCGTCCGTCTCGCAGTTGCCGGCGGGCGGCGCGCTGGTCGTCGACCCGGAGCGGCTGCCCGCGCGGGAGCAGTGGGAGTCGGTGCGGCTGGCCCGCCGGCTCGGTCGGCCGACGACCCTGGACTACATCGCTCTGATGATCGAGGACTGGGCGGAGCTGCACGGGGACCGCATGGCCGCGGACTGCCCGGCGATGGTCTGCGGGCTCGGCCGGCTGGAGGGCACGCCGGTCGTCGTGATCGGCACGCAGAAGGGACACAGCGCGGCCGAGCTGTCCGCGCGCAACTACGGGATGCCGTCGCCGGCCGGCTACCGCAAGRCCGCCCGGGCGATGCGGCTGGCCGCCAAGCTCGGGCTGCCGGTGGTCACCCTCATCGACACCGCGGGCGCCTTCCCCGGCATCGACGCCGAGCAGAACGGGCAGTCGGTCGCGATCGCCGAGAACCTGCGGCTGATGGCGGGCCTGCCCGTCCCGGTGGTGGCGGTGGTGACCGGCGAGGGCGGCAGCGGCGGCGCGCTCGCCCTCGCGATCGCCGACCGCGTCCTGATGTGCGCCAACGCCGTCTACTCGGTGATCAGTCCGGAAGGGTGCGCCGCGATCCTGTGGAAGGACGCGGCCGCCGGGCCGAAGGCCGCGGCGGCGCTGCGGGTGGACGCCCGCGAGCTGCTGCGCGGCGGGATCGTCGACGGTGTGGTGCCCGAGCCCGAGGCGGGCGCCGACAGCGACCACCTGCTCGCGGCGCACGCCCTGCGCGACGCGCTGACCAGCACGCTGGCGCAGCTGCTGCCGCGGGACCAGATGACCCTCGTCACCGGGCGCCGCGCTCGGTTCCGCCGCTTCGGCGCCGACACGCTCACCACGCTCGACGACGACCGCGACATCGACCGCGATCTCGACCATGAGCTTGATCGTGACTTCGACCGGGCCGGTGTCGGCGGCCACGGCATCGATGACGACCGGGACGGTCGTGACCAGCGTGACCTCGACCGGGACGATCTTGACGAGAAGGAAAGCGCCTGATGAGTCCTGTCCAGGTCAACGGGGTTCCACCGGTGCGCACGGCGGTGCCCGGCGCCGGTGAGCTCGACGAGATCATGACGGTGCTCCGCGATCATCTGCTCACCCTGAGCGCGCAGACGTCCCGGGTGCCCAGCCGGGTGCGGGCGGCGGCCGGCGAGGTCTTCATCGAGATCGCCTGGCCGGACGCGGTGCCGCCGGCATCCACCGAACTGGTCGCACCGGCAGCGCCGCCGGTGTCGGCCGCCACGGCGTCGGTTCCGGCCACGGCGTCGCCACGGCCGGAACCGGCGACCCGCGGCGGGCCGGCCCAGCCGCCGGCCGTCGCGGACGCCGACGCGCACATCCTGCGGGCCGCCACCGTGGGCGTGTTCTACCGGGCCCCCGAGCCCGGAGCCAAGCCGTTCGTCGCCGAGGGTGACCTGATCACCCGCGGTCAGCAGGTGGCGATCATCGAGGCGATGAAGCTGATGATCCCGGTGGAGGCGGACGCGTCCGGCCGGGTGCTTGAGATCCTGGTGGCCGACGGCACCCCGGTCGAGCACGGCCAACCCCTGCTGACGGTGGCCACCGGCGACGCCGACCGGGCAGGTCCGGGCCGATGATCAAAAAGGTGCTGATCGCCAACCGTGGCGAGATCGCGCTGCGGGTCGCCCGTACCTGCCGTGAGCTCGGGCTGGCCACGCTGGCGGTCCACTCCGCCGCCGACCGCGACTCGGCGGTCGTCCGGTTCGCCGACGAGTCGGTGCAGATCGGCCCCGGCCCGGCCAAGGCCAGCTACCTCAACATCCCCGCCGTCATCGAGGCGGCGCGGGGCTGGGGCGCCGACGCCATCCACCCCGGCTACGGGTTCCTCTCGGAGAACCCGGACTTCGCCGAGGTGTGCGAGGAGGAGGGCATCACCTTCGTCGGCCCGCCGGCATCGGTGATGAGCCGTCTCGGTGACAAGGCCAGCGCCCGTTCGATCATGTCGGACGCGGGGCTGCCGCTCCTGCCGGGCAGCCGGGACGCGCTCGAGCACGCCGACGAGGCCGCGGAGTTCGCCGCCGGGATCGGGTACCCGGTCATCATCAAGGCGGTGGCCGGCGGCGGCGGGCGCGGGATGAGCGTGGTGCACGAGCCCGACGCGTTCCTGCGGTCCTACAGCCAGACCCGCGCCAGCGCCCAGACGGTGTTCCGGGACGGCCGGCTGTACGTGGAGCGTTACCTGGCCTCCGCGCGGCACGTCGAGGTGCAGATCCTCGCCGACGCCCATGGCAACGTCGTCCACCTGGGCGCGCGCGACTGCTCGTTGCAGCGCCGGCACCAGAAGCTCGTGGAGGAGACCCCCGCGCCGCGGCTGCCCGCGCGGACCGTGGAGCAGATGTGCGAGGCGGCCGTCCAGGGGGCGCGGGCGGCCGGGTATGTGGGAGCGGGCACGTTCGAGTTCCTGGTGGACGGCGACGGCCGGTTCTACTTCATGGAGGTCAACTGCCGCCTCCAGGTGGAGCACCCGGTCACCGAGATGGTCACCGGGACGGACCTGGTCCGCGAGCAGCTTCGGGTCGCCGCCGGTGAGCCGCTCGGCTTCGACCAGGCCGACGTCGTCCCGCGCGGGGTGGCGATCGAGTGCCGGATCAACGCCGAGGACCCGGCGGCCGGTTTCGTGCCCACCCCGGGGGTGGTCAGCGAGTTCGCGCTGCCCGGTGGCCCGTTCGTCCGCGTCGACACCCACGTCTACGCCGGCTATCAGGTCCCCGCGCTGTACGACTCGCTGCTGGCCAAGCTCGTCGTCTGGGCGCCCGACCGGGAGCAGGCGCTGGCGCGGATGGACCGGGCGCTTGACGAGCTGCGGCTGCGCGGCCCGCATGTGGTGACCACCGCCGCGTTCCTGCGCGAGGTCCTGGACCATCCCCGTTTCCGCCAGGCCGAGCACGACACCTCGCTCATCAACGAGCTGACGGGCTGAGGCCGGCAGTGGTCCTCGGTATCCGCGGCGGTCTGTGAACGTCTCCAGAGAGGAGATCCGGTGAACGCGCTCTGGGCCGCGGTGAGTACCAACGCCCGCCCTCGGACGGTGCTGCACCTGCCGTCCGAGGGACGATCCGTACCCGTCACGCGCCTGCTGGCCAACGCCGAACGGACGGCGACACTGATCGCGGGCCAGCGCCGCGTCGGCATCCTGATGGCCAACGGCGAGCCCTGGCTGCGCGGGCTGCTCGCGTGCTTCCGGGCGGGGGCCGCCGCGGTGCCCATCGCCCTGCCCGTGGCGTTCGGGGGCAGCGAGGGCTACCAGCGGCACCTGCGCCGCATCGTCGAGGACGCCGAGCTTGCGGCCCTGCTGGTGGACGAGCAGAGCGCGCGCCTGCTCGGCCGGCTCGCGGCACCGCCGGACGTCCGGCTGGTCGACATCACGCGGGTGCCCGCGCCAGCCGGTCCAGCCGGGCTGGTCGGGCCGCCTGGGCAGATCGAGCCGGCCGGGCCGGTCGACGAGAACCCGGCCGACGAGTTCGCGGTGATCCAGTACACGTCCGGCAGCACCTCGGCGCCCAAGGGCGTCGCGCTGACCGCCGACAACGTCCTGGCCGGTCTGGCGGCCATCGACGGGGGCCTGGGCCTGACCGACGCCGACGAGATCGGCATCTGGTCGCCGCTGTTCCACGACATGAGCCTGTTCGGCACGCTCGCCCACCTGGCCAGAGGGTGCTCGGTCCATCTCTGGCGCACCACCGACTTCATCCGCGACACCCGCGGCTGGCTGGCCGCCGCGGCGGCGTCCGGCGCCACCGTGCTGCCCATGCCCAACTTCGCCTACCAGCGCCTGRTCGACGCGGTCGAGGCTGATGGGGCTCCCGACGGGCTCGACATGTCCGGCTGGCGGCTGGCCTGCAACGGCTCCGAGCCCGTGCAGTGGTCGACGCTGGAGGCGTTCAACCGGGTGTTCGGCCCCTGCGGGTTCCGGCCCGAGGCGATGCTGCCGTCCTACGGCATGGCCGAAGCCACGCTCGTCATCAGCCTGGCGGCACTGGGGGAGCGGCCGTGGCAGCTCAGCGTCGACCGGTTCGCCCTCGCGCCGGGCGACAGGGTCGTCCACGTCACCCCGGGTGCCGCGGGCGCCCGCCAGGTCGTCTCCTGCGGCTCGGCGGCGCCGGGCATCGCCGTCCGGGTCGACGCCCCGGCCCCCGGGCGGGTCGGCGAGGTCCAGGTCCGCGGCGCGGCCGTGATGAGCGGCTACCTCGGGCTGCCCGCCGAGCGGCAGCCCTTCACCGCCGACGGCTGGCTGCGCACCGGCGACCTCGGCTTCGAGGCCGAGGACGAGCTGTTCCTGGTCGGACGCGTCAAGGACATGGCGATCATCCGCGGCCAGAACTACTACGCCGAGGACGTCGAACAGATCGCGCGTCGCGTCCAGGGCTTCGACGTCCGGGTCTGCGCCGCCCTGCAGGCCGGGGACGGCGACGTCGAGCACATCGCGGTGTTGGTCGAGACGCCGCTCGCGGGCGCGGCGGCCACCGCCCTGGTGAACGCCGTCGAGGCGGCCATCGCCGCCGAACTCGGCCCCGCGGTGGCGTCCGTGCATCCCGTGCCCGTCCGCTCCATCCCGCGCACCAGCTCCGGCAAGGTGCGCCGCCACGCCGCCAGGGCCCTCTACCGGAGCACGGCAGAGGCCACCGTAAAGCCGTAAGGGCTACCAGAAGACCCGTGAAGGACGCCTCATGAGTACGCGGACCGTCGAGGACGCGGTGGCCACCGCCCTGGCCAACCGGCTGCAGATGGACAAGGCCGACATCGACCTCGATCTCCCCATGCACCTGCTGCCGAGGATCGAGTCGGTGGTGATCCTCAGCGTGGTGGTGGATCTTGAGGATGTTCTGGGGGTGGCGATCCCCGACGACGTCCCGTTCGAGGCGGTCACCGCGCGTGATCTCGCCGCGCTCGTCCAGGAACTCATGTGACTCGTCAGGGGCCTCGGGTGAGCCGCCGCTTCGAGCCGACCCCGCCGGATCTGGCGGTCTTCGACACCACCCTCACCGACGCGGCCACCGTGCTGCGCACCGACGAGGCCGGGGTCGCAGCCCTCGGCCTGCGGCAGGTCGACGGCCTGCTCGACTACACCGACGTCGCCAACGCGGGGCTGCACTCGGGCACCGGCGCCACCGTGCCCGAGCTGGCCAGGCGGCTGCTCATGCGGTTCGTGGCGGCCGAGCCCGACGACTGGTTCGCCCCCGCGGACTGGACGGTCGCGGTACACCGGGCGGCCAGCGGCGAGACCTTCCAGGTGGCGGTCCCGGACCTGGGCGCCGAGGGCGTCGAACTCCTGGAACTCCTGGCCGACGGCCCGACTGGCAGTTCGGCCGACGGCCCGACTGGTGGTCCGACTGGCGGCCCTACTGGTGGTCCGACTGGCGGCTCGGCCGGTGACCTGCCGCTGCCGGTCGTCACCGAGGGCCATCAGAGCAGTCCGTACCAGGTGCGCGTCCGGCTCACCGGCGAGCGCTACGACGTCACCGACCGCCGGATCCGCGCGGCGTTCGACGACGTCCTCGACGCCCTGGACACCGGCGCGGTGCGCTATCAGGCGATCGCCGAACCGCTGCGCGCCGACCACCGGCGGTCCTGGGAACTGGGCGTCGCCGACTGCGTCGTGGCGGGGCGGGTCCTCGCCGACCGGCTGCGGGCCGAGGGGTTCCGGGCGCGGGCCCGCCGCGGCTTCCTGCTCGGCCTCGTCGGCAACGACCACGGCTGGTGCGAGGTCCACCTCGACGGCCGGTGGCGCACCCTGGACCCGGTGTTCGCCCACCTCGCGGCCGAGCACGGCCGTGACGGCGGGGGGCAGTTCCGGGCGGCCTGCCGGGGCAGCCGGTTCAACCGTCTGCTGCCGTGCGCCGTGGCCGAGTCCGCCGCGCTGTTCCTGCGGCCGGCCGGCACGCCCGCCCCGGCGTGGGCCTTCGGCGCCGTGTCCGCACGTCTGCACCAGCTTCACCGGTTGCGTCGGCGCGCCGCCGTCACCTGAGCCCGAAACAGATGTCACCAGCCCGAACAGACGCCACCTGAGCCCCGAAGAGCCCTGAAAAGAGCTGAAGAGAGCGGTCATGAAGCCAGACGCGACGGCGGAGCCGGCCGGCAACTGGGCCGTCCCGCTCGGCGGGGACGCGCTGTTCACCTGGGACTACGACGCCGGAACCGAGCAGATGCTGAGCCTGTACTCCCGTGGCAAGCAGCGCCAGTGGGACGCCGAGACGCGGCTGGACTGGGACCACGACGTCGACCCGGACAATCCGCTCGGCCTGCCCGACACGTTCATCTGGATCGCCGGCACGCCGCTGTGGGAGCGCCTGCCGGAGGCGGAGCGGATCACCGTCCGCCGGCACCTGGCGGGCTGGCTCTACTCCCAGTTCCTGCACGGCGAGCAGGGCGCGCTGGTGTGCGCGGCGAAGGTCGTCCAGACCGTGCCGGACATCGCCTCGAAGTTCTACGCCGCCACCCAGGTGGTGGACGAGGCCAGGCACGTCGAGGCGTACCAGCGCATGCTGCATGACAAGATCAAGCTGCACTACCCGATCTCCGCCGGGCTGCGCGGCCTGCTTGAGACGACCATCGGTGACAGCCGCTGGGACATCACCTACCTCGGCATGCAGGTGATGATCGAAGGTCTGGCGCTGGCGTCGTTCAGCATCCAGCGGGACCGGATGCGCGACCCACTGGCGCGGGCGCTCAACGCCTACGTGCTGCAGGACGAGGCGCGCCACGTCGCGTTCGGGCGGCTGGCCCTGCGTGACTACTACAGCCAGCTCAGCACCGCCGAACTGCGTGAGCGTGAGGATTTCGCGGTCGAGGCGTGCTGGGTGCTCAGGGACCGGTTCGCCGGCGAGGACATGTGGCGCAACCTCGACTACGGCGCCGACGAGTGCGTCGCGCTGGCCAACCGCTCACCCGGCCAGCGCGAGTTCCGCCGCCGGCTGTTCACCCGGATCGTCCCGACGTTGAAGGACATCAACCTGTTCGGACCCAGGATGCGGGAAGCCCTGCGCGAGCTGGGTGTTCTCGGGTTCAGCCGGGTCGACGGAGCCGAGACCTCCGCCGAGGACGAGCGGATCGCCGACGACATCGCCGCGCTGGAGCTTGCCGTCCGGCAGCGGGAGGTGTCCGCGGCCGTGGCCCGCGGCGCCGGATCCGACGACGCCGGCAAGGACGACGCCGGCAAGGACGAGGAACGACCGAAATGACAGAACACACCGAACCGACCGCGTCCACCGAACTGGCTGAACCAGCCGAAACAAGTGAACCAGCCGAAACAAGTGAACCAGCCGAAACAAGTAAGACAGCCGAACAAGTAAGACAGCCGAAAAATATGAGTCAGTCAAAACACATGAGCCAGCCGAAATGAGCGGACCGGCAGAAACAGGCGTGCAGGTCGAAACAGGCGCATCGGCCAGAACGGGTGGACCGGGCGAAATGACGGAGGCCACCGACCCGTACGTCCTGTCCACCGAAGCCGGCGCGCGGCTGTTGGCAGGCGCGCCGTGGAAGCGGATCGCGGTGATCGGCGACAGTATCTCGGCCGGCATCCGCGAGGCCGTGCCCGGCTACCAGGACCTGTCCTGGGTGGATCGGATCAGCGCCGTGCTGCGCCGCGTCCACCCCGACCTCGACGAGATCCGGCTGGCCAGGCGCGATCTGACGCTCACCGAGATCCGCCGGACGCAGCTGCGGCCAGCCCTGGACTTCCGGCCCGACCTGGTGTTCCTCTCCGGCGGCGGCAACGACTTCATCAGGCCGGGGTTCGACCCGGCCACCGTGCGCGCCGAGCTGACCGAGATCGTCTCCAGGGTCCGGGCGACCGGCGCCGACATCCTCACCATCGGGATGCTCGACATCAGCCGGGCGGGCATCGTCTCCGCGAAACACGCGGAGGCGATCGGCAGGGCGACCAGGATCGTCACCCGGATCACGCGGGAGGTCGCCCGGGAACACGGCGCGATCTTCGCCTCGTTCACCGACCATCCGCTCTGCGCCGACGCCGGCATCTACTGCGGCGACGGGCTGCACCTCAACTGCCGCGGCCAGGCGTTCGAGGCCGCCGAGAAGATGCGCGCGCTCGCCGCCCACCTGGCCGCGAGGAGCGAAGCCGCATGACGGACCTGACGACGTCGCTGCCGCGGGGGCCGTTCGAGTGCGGCCCGGCCGCGTTCGCCGAGGCGGCCGCGGCCGTGGCCGGGCCGCCGGCCGCGCTGTACCGCCGGTTGCTGGTCGAGCAGGAGTCCGAGGCCACGCTGGTGGCCGCCCGCCGGGTGCTCGCCGCCTTTCTGCCGGAGGCCACCGGCCCGGGCGAGGACGAGGAGCTGGACGGGCATCCGGACGGGCGGGCGGACGGGCCGCTGGACGAGGAGCGGGTGTTCGCCGAGCTGGCCGCCACCCGGGCGGCGATCGCGCGGGTCGCAGCCCGGCTGCGCGCCGCCCCGGCCGGGACCGTGGCCACCGTGCTGCGGCAGCGCGCCCCGCTCGCGCTGATCGAGGGCTGCTGGCTGGACACCGTGTCGCAGCCGGCAACCCAGCCCGCCGTGATCGTCAATCGGCTCGGTGCCGAGCAGTTGGAGCTGCTCGGCGGTGGCGTGGTCGAGCACACCCTGGCCGGTCGGCGCCGCCGGCTGCTGGCGGAGCACGGCGTGGAGCTCCCCGACCTGCTGGCCACCGACTTCCTGGCCGCGGCGCAGGCCCGGCCACTCACCGTGGTGACGGCCGTCTTCTACCTGGCGCTGTCCCGCCTGCCGGCCAGTTTTCTGCCCGAGGTGGTCGGCGTGCACTGTGCCTTCCGGGCGCTGGGCACCGACGCCGCGCTGTTCGGCCGGGCCGGCCCGGCCAGACTGGCTGAGCTGGCTGAGCTGGCTGAGCTGGCTGGGCTGGCTGGGCCGTCCAGCCCGGACGGTGTGGGCAGCCGCGGGTACGATCCGGTGCCGCTGCTGGCGGAGTACCTGGCGCTCACCGAGCTCTCACCCACCGGCCCGGCCGACCGGGCGCGGCTGCTCGCGGCGATCCGGCTCGTCACGCGCCTGGAGAGCGCGCACGTGGCGATGCTCGACGAGCTCGCGAGCTGGCACCAGGACCTGTCGCCGGACGCCGAGGTGGCGCTGATCGTCGCCAGGCACGCGCCGTACGCCGGCCGTCAGCACCACCGGGTGCGGATCTCCGGTGTCCCCCTGGACGGCCTGCTCGCCGGCCCGGCGTGCGACGCCGCCGCGTTCGTCCGCCAGCTCCGATCCTCCAGCTACCTCAGGCCACTGCCGACCGGCGGCTGCCCCTTCACCAGGGCGATCAGGTTCGGCGGGCCAATGTTCGGGATCTTCGACGCCGCCGAGGCGCGCACGCTCGAGCGGTGGGCGGCCGCCGCCGCCGCGGGTGAGCCGCCCGGCGCAGACCTGGCCGCCTGCACCGCCGGCGACGAGGACGCCGCCGCCTGGCAGTGTGCGCTCGCGTCCGCCGATCCCGGCGACATCGTCGTCGCCGAGCCTCCGGCGCTCGACGAACGCCAGTTCCTGTACCGCCTGGTCAACGTCGAGCGGTTCCCCGGCGTGCTGGCCGCCGCCCACACCCGCGTCGAGCAGGTGCTCGCCCAGGCCGAGGGGATGTTCGAGCTGGGAGCCGCCGGCCGCCACACCGACGCCACCTGGTTCGACTACAGCCCCGCCGCGCTGCGGGAGCGGGTGGAGAGCATCTACTGGACGAAGCTCGTCGGGCCCTACCGGCCGCTGGCCGACATCCCGCCCCGGGCAGAGGTGATCAACGGCCAGAAGCGGTTCGCGCTGGGCAACCTCGTCGACGGCGCCTGCACGCACCGGATCGGCAACACCGGCCGCTTCCACCGTCCCAGCGACAGGCCGCTGTTCGCCCTCTACGCCGACGAGATGGGCCGCGGCGACGTCGCACGCAACCACCTCACGCTGATCAACCAGGCCCTGGCCAGCATGGGTATCCACCTGCCGCACCTGCGCTCGGAGGAGTTCCGCACCCAGACCGAGCTGCCCGACCCGAGCTACCCGTACGCCACCTACCAGCTCGGCCTGGCGCTGTTCCCGGACTCCCGCTACGAGGAGATCCTCGGCTACCACCTGGGCGTCGAGATGTTCGGTCTCGGTGAGCTGCGGCTGCACGAGACGCAGAAGATGCGCCGTCACGGCTTCGACACCGCCTACGAGGACGTGCACCTGTCCATCGACAACATCTCGGCCGGCCACACCCGCCAGGCGACCGACCTGATCGTCGCCTACCTCGACCACGTCGGACGCACCGGCGGCCCGGTCGCCGTCGAGCGGGCCTGGCGGCGGGTGTGGCGCGGCTACGCCTCGTTCGCGTTCTTCGTCGAGCCGCATCTGGCCAGACGCCTGCTGGCACGGCGGGCCGCCGCATGAGCTCCGACACGAGGAGGGCGCGCCGGTGAGCACCCTGGACCCGCGGCTGCTGGCGCTGCCGTTCTACGAGCGGCCGCACCGCGAGCTGGCCGAGGCGCTCGGCCGGTTCTGCGACACCCACGCCGAACTGGTGGCGGCGGCCCGCACCGGCGCGCCGGAGAAGTACACCGCCCGCGTGCTGCGCGCGCTGGGGGACGCGGGCCTGCTGACACCCACCGACCTGCGCGGCCTGTGCCTGACCAGGGAGGCCCTGGCCTACACCGAGGACCTGCTCGACTTCGCGTTCTCGATCCAGGCGCTGGCCACCTGGCCGATCCAACGTCACGGCACCGACGAGCAGAAGCGGCGCTGGCTGCCCGGCATGGCCCGCGGCGAGCTGGCCGGCGCGTTCGCGCTCTCGGAGGAGCAGGCCGGTTCGGACGTCGCCGCGCTCGCCCTGCGTGCCGTCCCGGACGGGCACGGCACGGGATACGTCCTGGACGGGCACAAGACGTGGATCGCCGGTGCGGCGGGCGCCGACGTCTTCTGCGTGGTGGCCCGCACCGGCGACGGCCCGGCCGCGCTGGGCCTGACCGCGCTGCTCGTCCCGGCCGGCACACCGGGCCTGCGGATCGAGCCGATCGACATGCTGGCCGAACGCGACATCGCCCGGCTGGAGTTCGACGGCTGCCGGGTTGCGGCCGACGCCGTCCTGGGCGGCCGGGGCGGCGGGTTCGTCGTGGCCATGGAGCTGCTCGAACGCTTCCGGCTCACCGTTGGCGCGGCGGCGCTCGGCTTCGCCCGCCGGGCCGCCGACGCCGCCCTGGCCAGGGCCCGGGGGCGGGCCGCGTACGGCGGGCGGCTGTTCGACCTGCCGACGGTGAAGGCCAGCCTCGCCGACGTCGAGGTGCGGCTGAACGCCACCGCGCTGCTGGTGGCCAGGGCCGCCTGGGAGGCCGACCGGGGCACCCCGCCGACTGAGCCCGCCAGCTTGGCGAAGCGCTCCAGCTTCGCCAAGCACTCCAGCATCGCGAAGCTGTACGCCACCGAGGCCGCCCAGCAGGTTGTGGACGCGGCCGTGCAGGTGTTCGGCGCCGCCGGGCTGGTGCGCGACAGCCTGCCGGAGCGGCTGTACCGGCAGATCCGGTCGCTGCGGATCTACGAGGGCGCCTCCGAGGTGCAGCGGCTCGCCATCGCCGACGCCCTGCCACCGGCCGCGTCGCATGTTTCCCGGACGGACGCGGGCCGTCCGCCGAAGACGCTGAAAGCGAGTTCTTCTCATGAGGAGTGAGTCCGCGGCGCGGTACCGCTGTGTCGGGATCGGGGCCGGACCGGCCAACCTGAGCCTGGCGGCCCTGCTGCACGGCGACCCGGAGACGCCGAACCTGGTCATCGACAGGAAGGCCGAGTTCAGCTGGCACGACGATCAGCTCATCCCCGGGGCGGCCCTGCAGGTGTCGCTGTTCAAGGACCTGGTCAGCCTGTCCGACCCGACCAGCCCGTTCTCGTTCATGGCGTACCTGCACGACCGCGGGCGGATCTACCACTATCTCAACGCGCAGTTCGACAGCGTCCCCCGTCAGGAGTTCCGCAACTACCTGGACTGGGCCAGCAGCCGCATCGAGAACGTCGTGTTCGGCGAGGAGGCGCGGTCCGTCGACTTCGTCGGTGACACCTTCGTCGTGCGGACCGACAAACGCACCCTGCTCGCCGACAACGTGGTGGTCGGCGTCGGCACCGTGCCGTGGGTGCCGCGGTTCGCCCGCCCGCACCTGGGCGGCACCCAGTTCCACGTCAGCGAGTTCCGGTCGAGGGCCGCCGGCCTGCGCGACCGGCGGGTGGCGGTGATCGGCGGCGGCCAGTCCGGCGCCGAGGCGTTCCTCGACCTGATCTCCCGGCCGGACGGCGAGCTGCCGCACCGGGTGTCGTGGCTGTCCCGCCGGCGCAACTACTTCCCGCTCGACGACTCGCCGTTCACCAACGAGTTCTACATGCCCTGCCACTCCGACTACTTCGCCGAGCTTGGCCCGAGCGTGCGGGCCGAGGTCAACAGCCAGCAGGTGCTGACCAGCGACGGCATCTCCGAGGCCACCGCCCGGGAGATCTACCAGCGGATCTACGTCCACCGGTTCATCACCGGCGCCCCGCAGCTGACCGGGCTCTACCCCAACCGCGAGGTGGTCAGCGTCGAGCCGTGCTCGCCGGAGGGCTGGAGCATCTCCGTCCGGCACAACGACCCGGCGAGCTGCCTGGAGATCTTCGAGGCGGACGTGATCATCTGGGCCACCGGGTTCCGGCCGGCCCCGATGGACTTCCTGGCGCCCCTTCAGCCGCGTCTGGAACGGGAGAACGACGAGTACCAGGTGGACGCCGACTTCGCCGCCTGCTGGGACGGCCCGGCCGACCGGAACCTGTTCCTGCAGAACGCCGCCCGCGGGCAGCGCGGCCTCGCCGACCCCAACCTCAGCCTCAACGCCTGGCGCAGCCAGCGCATCGTCGACCGGATCCGCGGCGTCCGCAGCAGGGACCAGCACCCGGCGTTCATCGAATGGTCACCCAAGACAGGAGCCCGCTGATGGGCCGAAGGGCGTGCGATCATGGCGAAGCCGCACGCCCGGAGGCCGCTCTTCCAGAGATGCTGACCATGGACGCTGGGGCTGGGGCTGGGGACGCCGACGTTGTCGTGGTCGGGGCCGGCGTGGTCGGCTGCCTGGTGGCTACCGAGGTCCTGGCCCGCGCGCCGCGCCGGCGGGTCATGGTGGTCGACAGGGGGCTGGCCGGTGGGGGAGCGTCCCGGTTCTCCGCCGGGCTGCACTTCCCGCGCGGGGCCACCCCGCGGGTGCGGGCGATGAGCGCCTACAGCCAGCGCTGGTACGCCGACCTGCGCCGACGCGACCCCCGGGTGCCGATCCACCCGGTGGGCATGACAGTGGTCAGCGCCGACGAGGCCACCGTCCGGGAGCACTACCTCCCCGAGGCGCGGCTGCGCCCGCTCCCCGAGGCGCGGCTGCGCCCGCTCCCCGAGGCGCGGTTCCCCGAGGCGCGGCTGCACCCGGCCGAGCGGGGCTGGGACGGCGACGGCGCCCACCACGCCGACGTCGCGGCGCTCACCGAACTGCTGGCCGCCCGGCTGCGCGGCCGCGCGGCGTTCCGGGAGGGCAGCGCGGTCACCGCCGTGCGCTCCACCCCGGACGGCGTTGTCCTCACACTGGGTAGCGGCATCCGGCTTACCGCCAGCCGTGTCGTGCTGGCGCCGGGCCCCTGGCTGCCCTGGCCGCTGCTGCTCGCCCCGCTCGGCGTCCGCGTCAAGAAGGTCGTCGCCCTGCACGTCGAACGGCCCGTCGCCCCGCACGACCGTGCGACCGTCTTCCACGACGATGACGCCTTCCTGCTGCCGCTGGCCCACCGCGGCCACTGGCTGTTCAGCTACACCTCACCTGACTGGCACGTCACCCCGGACGCGCTGACCGGCGGGCTGTCCGCCGACGACCTCGACCGTGGCCGGGCGGTTCTGGAGCGCCACGCCCCGGCGCTCGCCCCGTACTGCGTCTCCGGCCGCGTGTTCTGCGACGCCTACAGCCCCGACCGCGCGCCGATCRTGCGCCCGGTCACCGCCGACGGCCGGGTGCTGTTCGCCGGCGCGGCGKGCGGCTCCGGCTACCGGCTGGCCCCCGCGATCGCCGCCGCGGCCGCCGATCTGCTCGACGGGCTCGACGAGAAGGACACCGCATGATCATTGACCGTTTTGACGCCACCGCGCTCTCCGCGGCGTTCGGGATCGACATGGGCTCGGTCGACGGGCTGGGCACCGGAGCCGCCTGGGGCCGTGTCGCGCCGGGTGTTGCCACGACACACCAGCGGCACGACGAGACCGAGCTGCTGGTCATCGTCGCCGGCCGCGGCGAACTCGCCGTGGGAGCCGCGCACCATCCGGTCGCCGCGGGCACCGTCGCCCTGCTCGAGCCGTTCGAGGACCACGTCGTGGCGAACACCGGGGAGGAGGACCTGGTCTTCCTCACCCAGTACTGGCGTGACGGCGCCCGCGCGGTGTCCTCGGCCGCCCCGGTGGCCAGCGAGCACGGCGAGCGCCCGGTGTTCGTCTTCTCGACGCCGCCCACCCCCAACGGCGACCTGCATCTCGGTCACCTTGCCGGCCCGTATCTGGGCGCCGACGCCTACGTCCGGTTCCAGCGGATGAACGGTGCCAGCGCCTGGCACCTGACCGGCAGCGACGACTTCCAGTCCTACGTGGTCGACCGTGCCCGCCGGGAGGGCCGGTCGAGCGCCGAGGTGGCCGCGTACTACAGCGCCGAGATCGCGGAAACCCTGCGGCTGATGGACATCCCGCTCGACCAGTACACCGTCACGAACGCCGACCCCGGCTACGTCCCCGCGCTGAAGGACTTCTTCACCAGGCTGGTCAGCTCCGGCGCGATCGCCCCGGCCGACGGGCCGGCGCTGTTCGACCCGCGGACCGGCCAGTACCTCTACGAGGTCGACGTCCACGGCGGCTGCCCCGGCTGCGGCGAGGCCACCGCCGGCAACATCTGCGAGCTGTGCGGCGAGCCGAACACCGTGGTCGACCTGGCCGGCCCGGTCGCCGGGCCATCCGGCGGAGCGCCCGTCACCGGCACGGCCCGCCGCTACGTGCTGCCGCTGCACGAGCACGCCGACGCGGTGCTCGACCACCAGCGCCGCGGCCGCGTCCCGGCCCGGCTGCGGGAGCTCGCCGCCCGGCTGTTCCGCCGGGAGCGGATCGACATCCCGGTCAGCCATCCCGGCGACTGGGGCATCACCCCGCACGAGGCGGACGGCGCCGGCCAGGTGATCTGGGCCTGGCCGGAGATGGCCTTCGGCTTCCTGCACGGCATCCAGCGGCTCGGCGAGCGCCTCGGCCGCGACTGGACGGCAGCCAGGCCAGCCGACGACTGGAAGGTCGTCCACTTCTTCGGCTATGACAACAGCTTCTACCACGCGATCCTCTACCCGGTGCTCTACCGGCTCGCCCTGCCCGGCTGGACGCCGGACATCGACTACCACGTCAACGAGTTCCTCCTCTACGACGGCCTGAAGTTCTCCACCAGCCGCCGGCACGCCGTCTGGGGCAAGCAGATCCTCGACGCCGACAGCGTGGACGCGGTCCGCTACTTCCTCGCCCGCAACCGTCCCGAGGTGGAGCGGACGAACTTCACGCTCGACGCCTACGAGCACACGCTCACCGCCACCCTGATCGGCACCTGGCAGGCCTGGCTGCACGACCTCGGCCAGCGCGTGGCCGACCACTACGACGGGGTGGCCCCCGACGCCGGCAACTGGACACCCGAGCACGCCGGGTTCCTCGGCCAGCTCGCCGCCCGGCTCGGCGCGCTGGCCGCCAGCCTGCGGCCCGGCGGCTTCTCGCTCAACCAGTCCGCCGCCGAGTTGGACGCCCTGGTCACCGACACGGTCCGGTTCAGCCGTCGGGAACGCGCGCTGGCCCAGGCCGGCGGCATGCCGGACGAGGTGCGCACGGCCACGGCGCTGGAGCTGGCCGCGGCCTGGCTGCTCGCGCACGCGGCCACGCCGGTGATGCCGCGTTTCGCCGCCCGGCTGGCCGAGGCCCTCGGTCAGCCTGCGCCKCGGCAGTGGCCCGCCACGGTCGAACTGATCCCGCCAGGTAGCAAGATCACCCTTGCTCAGATCACGTTCTTCCACCCGCCCCGGCCGCTCGGCCCGCTCGGTGCAGCCCACGCGGCCGAACACCCGTCGGACGCCTCGCGGTCCCAGTCCAGCGGGAGCCTTGCATGATCAACGAACTTCTGGCGTCCACACCGAACCGTGGGACGCTGCACGTCACCAGGCTGGCCGGCACCCGCGAGATCCCGCTCGCCGAGGTCTGGCGACTGTCCGGCCTGGTCGCGGCCGGGCTGCGCGCCCGCGGCCTCGGCGCGGGCGACCGGATCGGCATCCTCGCCGCCAACAGCCTCGAGTGGGTGGTGCTCGACCTGGCCGCCCTGCGCCTGAAGGTCGTCACCGCCGGCCTGGAACCGGGCAAGTTCACCCCCACCCGCGAGCTGATGGAGCGCTACAGCCTCTCCCTGCTGTTCACCGACCGTCCGTGCGACATCCCCGGCGTCGAGCGGCTCACGACCCTCCTCGACGACCTGCCCGACACGGCTGGCACGGCTGGCACGGCTGGCGCTGACGACACGTCCGGCGCCGACAACACGACTGACGCGGCCGGCGCGGTCGGCGCGGTCGGCGCGGCCCCGCCGCCACCGGTCAGATACGCCCCCGACGAGATCACCACGATCAAGTTCACCTCGGGGAGCACCGGCACACCCAAGGGCCTCGGCGCCACCGTCGGCAGCATCGACAGCTCGCTGGACGCCGTCCAGGACATGTTCGGCCACGGCCCCGGCGACAACCTGCTGGTGTTCCTGCCGCTGTCGCTGCTCCAGCAGCGTTACTGGGTGTACTCGGCGCTGCGGTACGGCCACGACGTCACGGTCTGCACCTACGAGTCGGCGTTCGTCGCGCTCACCCAGGTGCGGCCGACCGTCGTCATGGGCGTGCCCGGCTTCTTCGAAAGCGCCCGCGGCCAGATCGAACGCCACGCCCGGCGCACCGGCCGGGACCTCGCCGACGCGGCCCGCGACATCTTCGGCGGCCGCATCCGCTACCTGTGGACGGGCTCGGCGCCCGCCGACCCCGCCACCCTCGCGTTCCTCAACCGGCTCGGCCTGCCGATCTACGAGGGCTACGGCCTCAACGAGACGTGCATCGTGGCCAAGAACCACCCGGGCACGCACCGGGCGGGCAGCGTCGGCCGGGTGCTGCCGGGCAAAGAGGTGATCATCGGTGACGACGGGGTGATCAGCGTCCGTGCCGAGCACCCGGTGAACCGGCGGTACGACTACTGCGAGCCGGGTGACAGCGAGCGGGTCTTCGGTGCGGACGGCGTCGTGCGCACCGGCGACATCGGACACCTCGACGCCGACGGCTTCCTGTTCGTCCTCGGCCGCGCCGACGACACGATCGTGCTGGACAACGGCAGGAAGATCGTCGTCAGGCAGATCGAGGAGCACCTGAAGGCCAGCCCAGCGATCGCCGAGTGCGTGCTCTACTGCCCGGCCCAGACCGAGCTGGTGGCGGTCGTCTCACCGGCGTCGGTGCCGGTGGACACCGGCGCCATCGCCGCACAGCTCACCGCCACCAACCGGGCGCTCGGCGGCGACCAGTACATCCACCGGGTCGTGGTGGCCGACGAGCCGTTCAGCATCGGCAACGGCCTGCTGACCTCCCAGTACAAGCCCAGGCGCAAGCAGATCCGGGCGGTGTACCAGCGCCAGCTCGGCGACCCGAGGAAGGGAATCCATGCGGCCTGACAGATCCATACGGCCCGACGTCGAGACCGCCGCCCGGGAGAACCTGGCCGCGGTACTGGCCGCCGACATCGCCCCCGAGGAGATCCAGCCCGACGTCGGCCTCACCGCCATCTACGGGCTGACCTCGCTGAACAAGGTCCTGTTCCTGACCTCGCTGTGCCGGGACACCGGCGTCGACACCGCCCACCTCACCGAGGACGATCTGGCCAGGATGCACACCCTGCGCGACTGCGTGCACATCCTGTCCAGGCACGTCCCGGCGGGGGCCTGACCGGTGGCCCGGTACCCGGTGGACTGGCACACGGCCGGTCCGGCCGTCCTGAGCAACGACCACGTCCGCCTCGCACCCGTCACCGAGGCCGACCGGGAGCCGCTGCGGGCGATCGCCCTCGACCCGGACATCTGGCGGTACTTCGTCTCCCGGGTGGAGTCCGACGCCGACTTCGAGGCGTTCTTCGACGCCACCCTCGCCGACCACTTCGCCGGCCGGCGGCACGTCTTCGTCATCACCGACCGGCGCACCGGCCGGACCGCGGGCAGCATGAGCTACGGCAACCTCTCCGAGCCGGACGCCCGGCTGGAGATCGGCTGGTCGTGGCTCGGCCGCGACTTCCGCGGCACCGGGACCAACCGGTGGGCCAAGCTGCTGCTGCTGGAACACGCCTTCGAACGCCTGGGCGCGCTGCGGGTGGAGTTCAAGACCGACGTGCGCAACACCCAGGCCCGCCGCGGCCTGCGCAACATCGGCGCCGTCGAGGAKGGCGTGCTACGCAGCTACAACCCCATGCCGGACGGCAGCCGCCGCGACGCGGTCTACTACAGCGTCCTGGCCGACGAATGGCCGCTCGTGAAGAAAACACTCACCGAACACCCGAAAATCCGCCCGTGACCGGTGTCGCCTCGGCAGCATCCTCCGCCGCGCTCCTCGGCTGCCGTGCGGCCTGCGATGTTCGCTGCGGAGGCCGTTTCATGATCGTTATAGTCGGAGTGGACGGATGGGAAGCGCTCGGCCCGACCGCGTCCGGGGGCGTCGAGTGACCATCCTGATCAGGGCGGACGGGCAGCCGGCGGAGCTGGGGCGGGCCCACGGGGCGGCGCTGGCGGGGCGGCTGCGGTCGTTCGTGGACGACCACGTCTGCCGGCTCGGCCGGCTGCTGCCCGGCCCGGTGACACTGGACGGCCTGCGCCCGACGATCGCCCGCCACCGCGCGGAGATCGAGCGGGCCACCCCGCGGCTCGCGGCCGAGGTCGCCGGGCTCGCGTCCGGCGCCGGCCTGACCGAGGACGAGGCCTGGCTGCTCCAACTGCGACGCGAAATCCTCGGCTACACCCGAATCCCCACCGCGGCCCCCGCAGCGATCCCCACCGCGGTCCCGACCGAGCTTCCCACCGCGACCCCCGCCTCAGGCGAGCTTCCCACCGGGATCCCCACCGTGGTCCCCATCTCGGAGGAGATCCTCACCGCGGGTGACTGCACCACCTACGCGACCACCTACCCGGGGGCCGCCGGCCCGCTGCTCGCCCAGACCGTCGACCTGAGCGGCGACCTCGACGACCAGATCGCCGTCCTCGACGTCGCCTCGCCGGTCGGCCGCTCGCTCGTGCTGAGCTTCGGCGGCCTGCTCGGCTACCTCGGCCTGAACAGCCGCGGCCTCGCGGTCGGGATCAACCTCGTCCTGGGCGGCGACTGGCGGGCGGGCCTGCCCCCGTACCTGGCCGTCCGGCACCTGCTCGACACGGCGGCGAGCGTCGATGAAGCGCTCGACGTCCTGCGCGGCCTGCGGCTGGCCAGCTCCCGCTCACTGACGCTCCGCGACGCCACCCAGGCCGCCTGGGTAGAGATCATCGGCGACGAACTGCGGGCCGTGCAGGCGCCRCAAACCGTCCACACCAACCACTTCCTCCACCCCGACCTCGCCCCCCACGACGAGATCAACGTCTTCGCCCGCAACTCCTCCGTCAGACGGCTCGCGGCGGCCACGGCGGCGCTCCCCACCCTCGGCCCGCACCCCGAGGAACACCTCGCACTGCTGTCCACCCCACCCATCCGAGTCCCCGGCAACGGCGACATCCGCCGAGAACGCACCGTCGCGGCAGCGGTCCTCCTCCCAGCCCTCGGCGAACTACACCTCCGCCCCGGCGACCCCGCCCTGTCCACCACCGAAACCTTCCGCCTGAAGTAGCAGCCAGGACGACGATCCACCCGTAGTCACTAGATTTTGATAATGGTGACTCCTCCCGTACCGCACAGCATCTTGAGATCTTCGGGATCCGAGGTGAGTACGGTAACTGGACCAGGGGCGGCGAGTGCGGTCGCGCAGAGCACCGCATCGATCGCATATCTGTGGCCATGTAGTCCCGTCTCCCCCAGTAACTCGGCCGCATGCCGGGCAACAGGCTCCGTGACAGGCTCCACGACGATCCGGGACACGGTCCACGCGAAGGCGGAACGCCTGATCCGCGGATGGATCACTTCGACCAGGGTCACCGCACTGGTGATCACGCGCATGTCGTCGGCGCGGGCGAGGGCGAGCCAGCCGGTGACGTCGCGGTCTCGCTGGATGGCCCTGGCGAGTCCTTCACTGTCGAGGACCAGGGTGCCTCCCGGCACGGCGACCGAGCGGGTCATGCCGCGTGTGGGTCCGAAGAGCGCTGCTGCTCGCGGGCCTGTAGCAGGGCATCCCGCCGGGATCGGATCTCCTCGTCGCCGATCGGCCCGTGCTCGGCCTCGGCGACCGCGATGAGTTCGTTGAGGTTGTCGCGTTCGATCTGGCGGGCGACGGCCGCGGCGACGTAGGCGGACAGGCCCGAGGGGCCGCTGCGGGCGCGGGCGGCCTCCGCGATGTCACGAGGCATTGTGATCGAATACTTCTGAGTAGGCTCGCTCATACCCCTTATCCTACCGTGGATGCCCCTCGATCTGGCTCGTCGGTTACTCTCCGGGTGTCGGTTTCGTGCTCACGGTGGTTGCCGATTCGATGGACAAGGCCAGGATCACCGCGTGGAAGACCCGCGGCGCCGATCTGCGGGACTGTCTGGGAGGGGGAGGGTGGGTTATGGCCGACCATCCGGATCGCGCTCGACGGGATGCCATCCGTGCCGAGTATGCCGTGGAGGAAGCCGAGGCAGCCGGAGCCGAGGCGCTGGAGAACGAGCAGGCTTGTGGTGTCGGTGCGGGTACCCGCATCCCTTGCCGAAACCCTCAGGGCCCAGGCAGCAACCGAGCGCATCCCCACCTCGGCGCTGATCCGGCGTATCCTCGCCCGGGCCGTGCACGAACCTGATGCGCTGGTGTTGACCGTCGCGCAGGTCGAGGAGATAGCCCGACGCGTCTTCCGCGAATCAGCATGAGCACGCACGCGTTGCGGTAGGAGTGGCGCCGTGGCGGCCGAACCGCTGGAATCAACGGCCGCGCCGGCAGATATCGTGGCGGCCTGATGCAGCCGTCCTCCGGTGGGCGGCGCTTACAGGCCGCGGCTACCAGTCTGCCGGCGAGCGGGCTACGGCTGGGCCTCGTCGTCCGGGGGCAGGTCCCAGTCGAGGGCGCGGAGGCTGTCGGCGACCCGTTGGAGCACGGCCAGGTCGTCGAAGAACTCGATCGGTGTGGAAATGCCGGAGTTCGCCGGCCGCAGGGGCAGGTGATCGACCGTCTCTCCGTCCATCGGCTCTCCATCCATCGGTGTGGACGGCGCTCCGGGCCGAGGAATCGGGCCCGGCCCGGTCCGGAGCACCTTACCGGCAATGGTGGAAGCAGACTATGTCAGGCGCCATGCGTACGATGTGTGAGAAACGCCCCTTATAGGTGTGGGGAAGTTGGTATTTTTCTACAGACGTACTCCTCGAATTCTGGTACTCAGCTTCAGGATTGTCCTATTTCAGGCCGGAGTGGACGAAGGCGTTGACGATGTGTCGCTGGAGCACCAGGTAGAGGCCGAAGATCGGTAGGCAGGCGAGCCCGGAGGCGGCCATGATCCCGCCCCAGTCGTTGCCCTCGGTCCCGCCGAGGAAGCCGCGCAGCCCGAGCTGGATCATGGAGTTCGCCTGCTGGAGCGCCATGGACGGCCAGAAATACTCGTTCCAGGCGTTGATGAACAGCACGATGCCCAGCGCCGCCAGCGCCGGCCGCAGGTTGGGCACGACGACGGTCCACAGCGTCGACCAGGACGACCGGCCGTCGACGCGGGCCGCCTCCAGCACCTCCTTGGGGAAGCTTTCCATGTGCTGGCGCAGCAGCAGGACGCCGAGCGCCGTGCACAGCGTCGGAATGACCACTCCGGCGAGTGTGTTCAGCAGGCCGAACTCGAACAGCAGCGTGTAGTTGGACACCATCGTCACCTGGAACGGCACCAGCCACGTCCCCACGAACAACAGGTAGAGCAGCCGCTGCCCGCGGAAGCGCCAGGCGGTGAAGGCGTACGCGGCGAGCAGGCCGGTCAGCAGCTGCCCGAGGGCGGTCAGCGACGCCACGACGAACGTGTTGAGCAGCATCCGCCCGATCGGGATCACGTCCGCGGCGTGCCGGTAGTTGCCGATCGACAGCGGCCAGGGCAGCAGCGACGTGTCGTAGATGTCGCCGGGGCGGCGCAGCGACGTCGCGTACATCCAGCAGATCGGAAAGATGCAGGCAACGCTGAGGACGGCCAGGACGGCATGGCCGACGAACGAGCTCAGCGGTGACCGGCCGCCGACCGGCCCGCCGGCCCCGCCGTGGCCGCGGTGGCCGCGCCGGCGCCAGCGGCGTCCGCCGCCATGGTCTCCGCCGCCGTGCCGGCCGCCGCCGCGGTTCCCGCCGTCGTCACGGTTCCTGCCGTCATGCTGCCCGCCGCTGTGCTGCCCGGGCGGCGGCACAGCGGCGTCGCCTGCCGCCGGTGCGTCCGGCRTGGAGACGGCCATGAATCACTCCTCGTAGTCCTCGCGGTAGTTCCCGCGACATCGTTTCCCCGCCCCACAACCCCACCCCCGCCCCGCGGCCGAATATCGTTGCTCATACAAATGAGGGAGCAAGTGGTCGCTGTAGCAGCCACTTTCGTACTCATTTCTCGGGAGGTTGTTTCGCGGTTCGGGGGACGCGGTTGCCGGGGTGTTTGCGGTGGGGTGTTTGCGGTGGGGTGTTGGGCGGTGGGTCGTCGGGTGGATGGCCGCCGGGCGGTCAGTTGTCGTGGAAGCTGAGTTTTTCGAACAGCCAGACCAGGAAGAGGGCGACCAGGCCGAAGGCCAGGAAGAAGGCCAGGCCGGCGGCGGAGGCCAGACCCGCGTTGAAGCTCTTGAAGCAGTACTCCCAGAGCAGGTAGTAGGCGTTGGTCGTCGCGTCGTCGGGGCCGCCCTGAGTGAGCGCGTCGATCAGCGGGAAGGTCAGCTGGCCGGACAGCAGCACGGTCATGAGGGTCAGCAGGACCAGGGTCGGTGACAGCAGCGGCAGGATGATCCACCGGGTGATCTGCCGCCTGGTCGCTCCGTCGAGCTGGGCCGCGGCCGAGTACTCGTCGTTGATGTTGGCCAGGCCGGCGGTGACGACGAGGACGGCGAACCCGAGCAGGTRCCAGCCGGTGATGCCGATGATGGCGAGCTGGGCCGGGCCTCGTTCGTGCAGCCAGTTGACCGGATTGCCGATCATACGGTCCACCAGCCCGTGCCGCGGGTCCAGCAGCCACATCCACATCGCCGCGCTGGCCACCGGCGGGACCAGCACCGGCGCGAACACCAGCGCGCGGTAGGCGCCGCCGGCCCGGCCGTGGATCCGGCGGGTGAGCAGGGAGATGATCGTGGGCAGCAGGACCGAGAACGGCAGCAGGAACACGATCGTTGCCACCGTCAGCCACAGCGAGTGCCTGAGCTCGGGGAGTTGGACGACCTGCTGGTAGTTGTCCAGCCCGACCGGCACCTTCGGCCGGGTCGGCAGCAGGTTCCACTGGTAGAAGGAGAGCTGGACGGCCTCGACCAGGGGACGGTAGGTCCACACGATCAGGCAGCCCAGCCCCGGGGCGAGGTAGAGGAAGGGCGGCAGCGCCCGCAGTACCCGGCGCGCCACCGGTGGCCGGGCCGCATCGACCGCCACGTGCTCGGCGGGCGCCGCGAGGGGAGCGAGCTCTACGAACACGCTGCCCGCCCCTGTCCTGTCGGCGTCCGGCCGGCGGCTGGGTTCCGGTCGGCGGCCTGGGTGGCGGCTTGGATGGCGGCCTGGTCGATGTGTCGTGCCATGTCGCTCTCGTCGTTGTCGAAGAGGGTTTCCGCGGGGGCGAGCGTCACGACGCTGGCCACCACGGTGTCGGGGTAGATGTCGATGCGGCTGCAGGCCGCCGTGCGCAGCGCGCGGGCCCGGCCCGCGGGCGAGAGCAGGTCCGCGCCGAACGCGGTGGCCGGCGACACCCAGACCGGGATGCCGGCGAGCAGGCCGCAGCTGGCGTGGTGGGCGTGGCCGGACAGGATGATCCGCACGTCGCTGCCCGCCACGACCCGCGCGAGCCGGTCGGGCTCACGCAGCGTCATCAGTTCGACGACGAGCATCGGCGACGGCACCGGCGGGTGGTGCAGGACGAGCACCGTCCCGTCCGGTGCCGGGCGGGCGAGCTCGTCGCGCAGCCACACGAGCTGGTCGTCGGTGAGATGGCCGCTGTCGTAACCCGGCGTGGTGCTGTCGAGCACCACGATCCGCAGGCCCGCGATCCAGTGGACGCTGTCGCACGGGATCGTCGAGAGGCCGTCGGTCGTCGGCGCGGCGCCCAGCAGCTCGCGGCGGAACGCCGTCCGCTCGTCGTGGTTGCCCATCGCGTAGATGACCGGGGCGCCCAGGTGGCGCGCGAGCGGTTCGACCACCGCCCGCAGCCGCCGGTAGGCGACGGGGGAGCCGCTGTCGGCGAGATCCCCGGTCAGCAGCAGGCCCGCCACCGCGGTCCTGGAGTCCACGACCGCGCGGGCCGCGGACTCCAGGTTCGCGTGTGTGTCCACCCCGCCGTGCGGCAGCTCCCCGCCGTCGACGAGGTGGACGTCGCTGAACTGGATCAGGGTGTGGCGTGGCACCCGGGCCGGCGGTGCCGCCGGCACCGATGGCACCGGCGGCGTGGACGTCACCGATGTCACCGATGGCACGGTCGGCACCGACGGCACGGCGTCAGCCCTTCGGGAGGAGCTTGGTCGCCTGCTCCTGCGCCGCGGTCAGCGTCGACTGCGGGTCGGCCCCGCTGTAGACCACCTTCTCGACGGCCTCGAGCATGCCGTCCCTGATCTGGACGTAGTTGTCGCCGGGGAACGACGCTGTCGGGTACAGCCGGGCGAGCTGGTCGATGTTCGGCTTGATCAGCGGGTTCTTGGCCGCCCAGTCCTTCAGGGCGCCCGGGTCGTCGAGCAGGCTCGTGCGCAGCGGCAGGTAGCCGATCTTGCTGGTGATCTGCGTGTACGCCTCGTCGCTGGTCAGGAACTTGATGAGCTCCCAGGCCGCCCGCTGCCGGGCCGGGTCCTTGGCGAACATCAGCAGGGCCGCCCCGGAGTTGGTCGGCTGCACCTTCTTGCCGTCGAAGCTCGGCTCGTAGCCGGCCCGCAGCTCCCACGGCGGGTTCGCGCTGGTGGCGCCCTTGCGGAAGACCGCCTCGGCGGCGCTGCTCTCCAGGATCATGCCTACCTCACCGCGGGCGAACGCGGGGTAGGCCTGCTCCTGGGAGAGCTTGGGGCTGGCGCCGGAGTTGACCAGGTCCTGGGCCACCCTGACGGCCTCGACCGCGGGGGCGTCGGCGAAGGTGAGCCGGGTCTGGTCGTCGGAGATCACGGTTCCGCCGTTGGAGGCGACCAGGGACTGGTAGCACCAGTCATTGGTCTTCTTGGTCAGGCAGTCGATGTAGGCGCCGTCCTTGCCGGTCTTGCTCTTGATGGCCAGCGCGGCCGTCTTCACCTCCGCCCAGGTGGTCGGCGGCTTGTTCGGGTCGAGGCCGGCCTGGGTGAACAGGCTGGCGTTGTAGTACAGGATCGGCGTGGAGAACACGAACGGCACGGCGAAGGTCTTGCCCTCGACGTCACCGAGGGTGCGCGCGGCCGGCGCGAACGGGTGGGCGCCGCCGAAGTTCGCCTGCACGGCGTCGCGTCCGACGACGTCGTCGAGCGGGGTGGCGCCCAGGCCCTTGACGGCGTACCGGATGTCGCCGAAGACCAGCTGGCCGACGTCGGGCGGGTTGCCCGCCGCGATCTGGCGCTGGATGCTGGCGGCCGAGGCCGACCCGTAGCCGCTCGCGGTCGCGGTCGCGGGCTTCTGAGCCGTCACCTTGATGTTGGGGTGGGCGGCCTGGAACCTGTTGATCAGATCGGTGAAGGTGTCCGTCCAGGCCCCGGCCTGTGACAGGTTGTAGCTCTCAAAGGTGATCGAGACCTGCTGGTCCGGCCGGAGTTCGGGAACCACGGTGCTCGGCTGGGCGGGTGCGCTCGAGCCACTGTCTCCGCAGGCGGCGGCGGTCAGTGCCAGGGTGAGCGCGRCCGCCAGCCCCCCGAGCTGGCGCAGTTTTTTCACGGGATGCTCCTTGAGCGAGATGAACACGGCACCGGCGAGGACCGGGGCCGGGAAAGGCGTCGGACGTTTCGACAGGTTCGAAAGACCCGACGGCGGGACGGTTCGAGAAGGGCGGGGACGTCGAAGGCTGGTGATCAGACGGTGGACGCGTTCAGGAACCTGCCCTCAGGAGCCGGCGACGGCGGCGGCGGAGTCATGGACGTGATCGCGCTCGCGGGGGATGTCCCCGCTGGCCGGCTGCCAGACCAGCCGGCGGCCGCTGGCCCGGTCGAACAGGTGCACCCGGTCCGCGGGGACGCCGAAGGCCACCGGTTCGCCGGGACGCAGGCCGAGTGGCCGCGGCCCTCGGGCCAGCAACCGGGCGTCGCCCACCGCGCACTGGGCGACCTCCTCGCCGCCGAGGTTCTCCACCGTCTCCACCACTCCCCGGAACACGGGGGACGTCGACGTGGGCGAGGAGGCGAGGGAGGCGGAGGTCGGCGGGAGCAGGACCAGGTGCTCCGGGCGGACGCCGAGGGTCACCTCGCGGGCGGGCTGGTCGTCCGCCGTCCACAGCGACAGCTCGACGCCGGGGGCGAGCACCTGGACGCGTCCGGCCCGGCTCTCGATCCGCGCGGGGAGCAGGTTCATCGCGGGCGAGCCCAGGAAACCCGCCACGAACACCGACGCCGGCTCGTCGTAGACGTCGGTGGGGGTGCCGACCTGCTCAAGCCGGCCGGCGTTGAGCAGGGCCACCCGGGTGGCCATGGTCATGGCCTCGACCTGGTCGTGCGTGACGTAGACGATGGTCGAGCCGAGCGTGTGGTGCAGGGCCCGCAGCTGGCCGCGGGTTGCCGTCCGCAACTTCGCGTCGAGGTTGGACAGCGGCTCGTCCATCAGGAAGGCACCGGGGTCACGGACGAGCGCCCGCCCGACCGCGACCCGCTGCCGCTGCCCGCCGGAGAGCTCCCGCGGCCGGCGGTCGAGCAGCTCCGCGAGATCGAGCAGCGCGGCCACCTCGCGTACCTTCTGGCGTATCTCCGCCCGTGGCCGGCGACGTGACCGCAACGGGAATCCGATGTTGCGCTCGACGGTCAGGTGGGGGTAAAGAGCGTAGCTCTGGAATACCATTGCCATGTCGCGTTCCCGGGGCGGGGCGAAAGTGACGTCGCGGCCGTCCAGCAGAACGCGCCCGCCGCTCGGCTCGATCAGACCGGCGATCATCCGGAGCAGCGTCGACTTTCCGCATCCGCTCGGGCCGAGCAGGACGAGGAAATCGCCGTGGCTGATGTCCAGGCTCACCCGGTCGACGGCGGCGACCTCGCCGAAACGCTTGGTCAGTCCTTCGACCTGGATCCGGCTCACAGCCTGGCTCTCCTTTCGTACCGGCCCGGCGGCGTGCCGGACCGGCCTGGTATTCCCTGCCTGCCGTGGGTGGGCTGGTGGGTCTGGAAGTCGGAAGGTGGATCCCCGGTTCGGGCCGTGCCCGGTGCCGGTGGCCGCCCGAAAATTTTTGCCAGTGCTTCTTATCGTCCGTGGACCGCTGAATTCAACGTCGGATCCGTGTACGGGAAGGAAACATGCTGAAAATTTGCGGTGCGTCAAGTGCTGTGAAACGTCGTGATCAGGCCAGCTGGCCAGCATCGATTGACGTTGTTGATTATTCGATAGAATTCATCGATGGCCGCCGCGGCCGCTGCCGAGGTGCGCGGGCGGGCCGGCAGCGGAATTCGTCCCGCGTCGGCGGGGCCGCCCAACGCCCGCCCGCGGCTGTTGCCATACCGCCTATATCACCCATATCGCCTATACAACCCACGCTGCCCGCACCGCCGCAGGCCGGGCCGGATGCCCCGGGACCTCTGACCCGGGCTGGATGTTCCGGGTCAGAGGTCGAGGACCAGTTGGTCGCCGTGGGCCCGGGAGACGCAGATCATCATGGCGTCCCCGTCGCGCTGCTCCTGCGGGCTCAGCACGGAGTCGCGGTGGTCGACCTCGCCCTCGACGAACCGGGTCTCGCAGTTGCCGCAGGTCCCCTCGCGGCACGAGGAGGGCATGTCCAGGCCGGCGCGTTCGAGCGCCTCGAGGATGCTGCGGCCCGCGGCCACCCGTACCCGCTGCCCGGTGCTGGCGATCAGGACGTCGAAGGCGGTGTCCGCGGCGGCGTCGCCGGCCGGCTCCCGGGGCCGGAAGCGTTCGACGTGCAGGGCGCCGGACGGCCAGCTGCCGCAGGCGGCCTCGACCGCGCTGAGCAGGCCCTCCGGGCCGCAGCAGTAGACGGCCGTGCCCTCCTCGGGCCGGGCGAGGACGGTGTCGAGCGGCAGCAGCCCGTGCTCCTGCTCGGGGTGGACGACGACCCGGTCGCCGTGGGCGGACAGCGTGGCGAGGAACGCCATGCTCGTTCGTTGCCGCCCGCCGTAGAGCAGCGTCCAGTCGGCGCCGCGCCCGGCCAGCTCGGCGATCATCGGGAGGAGCGGTGTGATCCCTATCCCGCCCGCGATCAGGACGTAACGCCCGGCGTCGGCCAGGGGGAAGTTGTTGCGCGGCGCCCCCACCTCCAGCGTCGACCCGGCGCGGGCCTCGTCGTGCAGGTACACCGAGCCGCCCCGGCCGGCCGCCTCGCGCAGGACCGCGATACGCCAGGTCGCGCGGTCGGCCGGATCGCCGCACAGCGAGTACTGCCGGACGCGCCCGGGCCCGGCGACGACGTCGACGTGCGCGCCGGGAGCCCACGGGGCGAGCGGCCGCCCGCCGGGATCGGCGAGGACGAGGGAAACGACGTCGTCCGCCTCGACGGTCCTGCTGACGACGGTCAGGAATGCGGTGGCCGATGGTGCTGGCACCGTGGTCGACTGATCGTGGGATGCTGGGGCGGGCATGACCGACCTCCGGCGGAGTTCTGGGCGTGTCGGAATGGACGTACAGGTTCCCGGCGTCCTGCCGGGTCCGCGTTCTGGGCGGCAAATCCGCCGTCCCGGCCGCTGGCCGGCACGTCGATCGAAACAGCGAGCTGCCCGAAACAGCGATCGGCACGTCGGTCGAACGGGCGGGTCATCATCGAATTCTATCGGTAGGACCACCCGTGGCGCAGGGCCTGGCCACATCTTCGCAACTGATTTCCCGACTGGCCGGAGAAGTCGCCGACAGACGGAAAATCAACTCGGGCGATTGGATTTTCCAATAACCACGACCGGGGCTCACATGCGTCGCCGAAGGCTATTTCTGGCAGCTTGGCCAAAAGCGGCGCCGTCGTTCTTCGAGTCGTTTTCACATCGGTGTGGGCCGCCGCCGGCGAGTCCGGTCGAGGACGGTGCGATCAAAGGGGCGGGTGGTCCGGTCAGGTGTTTCGCGGCGCCGGTGGCGTCCGCCGGGTGGATCAGGCTCGACGGCCGGGCGGCCGGTCAGAAGGGCCCGGCCTCGTCGAGGGCGTCCAGCAGGGCGTCGACGACCTTGCTCCGCTGCGGCCGCCACACCACGTGCACGGAGAGCATCGGGATCGGGTCGACGAGGGGGATGGCGACCGGCCCTCTCGTCCGGCGGGCTCGTTCGACCGAGGCGAACCCCACCAGCGGGCGGGTGGTGACCACGAGGGCGGTCGCGCCCGGGTCGTCGACTTCGGCGGCGACCCGCAGGCTGATCCGGACCCGTTCGGCCGTGGTGACGATCGTGTCGTACATCGCCGGTGACTGGGTGCGGCTGAACAGAATGCAGGCCTGGTTCTGTAGCTCGCGAAACGACACCTGTTCCCGGCAGGCCCAGTCGTGCTGTTCTCCGACCACGGCGACCAGCGGCAGCCGCAGCACCTCCCGGGAACGCAGGTCGCTGGTGGGTGGCAGCCCGAAGATGAAGCCGATGTCGAGCTCGCCGCTGAGCAGGCCCTTGAGCTGGGGACCGGTGCGCCTTTCCCACAGGTGGGCGGTCAGCCCGGGGTGGGTGTTGTTCAGCCGTAACAGGGTCGGCTGCAGGATGCGCTGGCCGGCCGGGAAGTTGTAGCCGATGTTGATCGTGCCGGCGCGGCCGGCGGCGGCGTCCCGCGCCGCCTGCACGGCCCGGCTCGCCTGGTCGAGGATCCGCTTCGCCTCGGCCTGGAACGCGACGCCCGCCGGGGTCAGCCGAACYTCGTGGGAGGTGCGGGCGACCARCTTGACGCCGACCTCACGTTCAAGGCGTTGCAGATGCTGGCTCAGCGAGGGCTGGGCCAGGTGGAGCTTGCCCGCGGCCCGTCCGAAGTGCAGCTCGTCCGCTATCGCCAGAAAAGACACCAGGTGCCGGAACTCCATCGCGCCTCCCCTCCGCAGRCCCAGCACAGCCTACGTGCGGTGACTAACCAGCGGTGACGGGTAAGTGTTGTCCGGAAGAACTGTCGGGCCGGTTGGCGGGGGCGCCGGTGGGAATAGTGTGACGGCGGCGTGCGCATGATACGCATACAAACAGCGCGTATACGCACGTGTACAGCGACGTATATTGCGGCGACATTTATTACGGTGGTGTGTATTGCAGACACCRTGTATTACGGTGGCGTGTACTGTGACACGGATATGGCGGGGCGGATATGGCGGGACGGCGAGCGCCCGGCGTGCCCGTATCCGTCCCGAAATGGTCACTCGTGTCCCGGGCGGCGCGCCGCGGGACACGAAATACGGAGTGGCTCCCGCGTGACCGTGTGTCCCCGCGCGGGCGTCGTGGACGGCGGCTGGAAGCAGACCCAGGGGCCCGGAAGCTGATCCGGGGGCACGGCATGACCGCATCCGGGGCGGGAGCATGCGTGGTGTCGGCCACTGTCTCGATAGCCTCGTTGCCGTGGCAACGGTCGATCTTCCGCAGGAGTCCGCTGTCAGGCTCGACGATGGCCTGACCGCCGCGGATGTGGCCGCGCGCATCGCGGCGGGCAGCACCAACGACGTTCCGGTTCGGGCGAGCCGTTCGGTCGCCGAGATCGTCCGGGCCAACGTCCTGACCCGGTTCAACGCGATCATCGGTGCGCTCTTCGCCGTCATCGTGGTGATCGGGCCGGTCGTTCCCGACGGCCTGTTCGGGCTGATCATCGTGGTCAACACCGCGATCGGCATCGTCCAGGAGGTGCGGGCCAAACGCACCCTGGAACGGCTCGCGATCATCGGTGAGGCCCGGCCCCGGGTCCGCCGGGACGGCCGGGCGGTCGAGATCTCCGCCAGCGAGGTCGTGCTCGACGACGTCATCGAGCTCGGGCCCGGCGACCGGGTCGTCGTCGACGGGGTGGTGCTGGCCGCGGACGGGCTGGAGATCGACGAGTCGCTGCTCAGCGGTGAGGCCGACCCGGTGGACAAGAGCCCCGGGGATCCCGTCATGTCCGGCAGCTTCGCGGTGGCCGGGACCGGGGTGTTCCGTGCGACCAAGGTCGGTCGGGAGGCCTATGCCGCCCGGCTGGCGGAGGAGGCCAGCCGGTTCACGCTCGTGCGTTCGGAGCTGCGTGGCGGCATCGACCGGATCCTGACGTTCGTCACCTTTCTGATCATTCCCGCCGGYGCGTTGACGATCTTCAGTCAGTTCCGGCTCGACGACGCCGACCCGGACGACGCGGTGCGCGGGATGGTGGCCGCRCTCGTCCCCATGGTCCCCGAAGGGCTCATCCTGCTCACCAGCGTCGCGTTCGCGATCGGTGTCATCCGGCTGGGGCGCCGCAAGTGCCTGGTRCAGGAGCTGCCCGCCATCGAGGGACTGGCCAGGGTCAGCGTCGTGTGCGCGGACAAGACCGGCACCCTCACCGACAACCGCATGCGGCTGACCGAGGTGCGTCTGCTGCGCGCGTCCATCGGGACGGGCCCGGCCGGCGGCGCCGATGACGCTGACGGGCAGCCCGCCCCGGACGGCTCCGCTCGGCCTGATGTGATCATCCGTCCCGCCGACGCCGACGCCGACGCCGACGCCGACGCCGACGGGACGGCGGGAACCGGCGGGTCTGCCGGAGATGGCTGGGCGGCCGGAGATGGCTGGGCGGCCGGAGATGGCTGGGCGGCCGGCGAGGTGCGCGAGGTCGGCGAGGCGCTGCGGGCGTTGGCCGCAGCCGACCCGCGTCCCAACGCGAGCCTGGCAGCGGTCGCCGAGGCGTTCCCGAGCGGCCCGGACACCTGGGCCGCGACGGCGACCGCGGCGTTCTCCTCAGCCCGGAAGTGGAGCGGGGCGAGCTTCGGCCGGCACGGGCACTGGGTGCTCGGCGCGCCCGACGTCCTGCTGCCACCCGGGCACTCCGCGCTCACCGAGGCCGACCGGCTGGCCTCCCGGGGGCTGCGGGTGCTGTTGCTCGGCCGGGCCGGCATCCTGGTGGACGCGCCGGGCGCACCCGGCGCGGTGGTACCGGTGGCGCTGCTCGTCATCGAGCAGAAGATCCGCGACGATGCCTCCGACACCCTGCGCTACTTCGCCGCGGAGAACGTCGAGCTGAAGATCATATCCGGGGACAGTGCGGTGTCCGTCGCGGCGGTCGCCAGCACGCTCGGGATCGCCGGCGCCGACCAGCCCGTGGACGCCCGGACGCTGCCCGACGACACCGCTGCGCTGTCCGAGCGGATGGCGGCGGCGTCGATCTTCGGCCGGGTGGCGCCGGACCAGAAACGCGCCATGGTCAGGGCTCTGCAGGCCGACGGCCACACCGTGGCCATGACCGGCGACGGGGTCAACGACGTGCTCGCGCTCAAGGACGCCGACATCGGCGTGGCCATGGGCTCGGGCAGTCCCGCGGCCCGGGCGGTCGCGCAGATCGTCCTGCTGGACAACACCTTCGCCGCTCTCCCGCACGTCGTGGCCGAGGGGCGGCGGGTGATAGGCAACATCGAGCGGGTGTCCGTCCTGTTCCTGACCAAGACGGTCTATTCGGTGCTGCTGGCCATCCTGATCGGGGCAGCGCAGCTGAGGTTCCCGTTCCTGCCCCGGCACGTGACGCTCATCGGCTGGTTCACCATCGGCGTCCCGGCGTTCTTCCTGGCGCTCGCGCCCAACACCGAGCGGGCCCGGGCCGGGTTCGTGCCGAGGGTCATGCGCCGGGCGGTACCGGCGGGTGTCGTGGTGGCGGTGGCGAGTTTCGTGACCTACCTGCTCGTCCGCTCCGGTGGCGAGGGCACGTCCGAGCAGGACAGCACCGCTGTCGTGATCACACTTGTCATGATCGCCACATGGGTGCTGGCGGTGGTGGCGCGGCCGTACGCCTGGTGGAAGATCGTGTTGCTGGCCGCCATGGTCGGTGGTTTTCTGCTGTGCCTGCTGCTGCCGGTGGGGCAGCGCGTCTTCGAGTTCGACACGTCGGACACTGGCGTCGTCGCGGTGGCGGCCGCCTGCGGCGCGGTCGGCATGGCCCTGGTGGAGCTCGCCTGGCGGCTGGTGGGGCACTTCTGGCCCGTAAGCGCCGAGGACCCCGTCCACGACCGCCCGGCCAGGGCCTGATCACCGGATCCGGCCCGGCCGGAGCTGGTTGCCGGGGGCCTGTGCGGGCTCGGGATGGAATCGGGCCGGGGTTGGGTGTGTTTGCGTGGACTGTCGGCCGGCCCTGGCGGGTGATGTGATCAACCACGCACGTGTGGTGCGGGAAAAGGCGGCGGTCTCTCCGTCGGGTGTCGGCCGGCGCTGGTTCGATAGTCGGGGTGGTGGGGGGTTGCGTGTGGGGTGGTGCCCCGTCCCGGAAGGAGTCGGCAGTGGTCCTGTCCCGCCGGGTCGATGCTGGCGCCGACTGTTTCGACCCCCGCGACTCCGGGCTCGTCCACGACCCGTACCCCGTCTTCGCCGAGCTGCGGGCGGCCGGCCGCCCGCTGTGGAGCGAGCAGCTCGGGATGTGGCTGGCCGCCAGGTACCGCGACGCCGACGCGGTGGTGCGCCATCGCGCGCTGGGCAGGATCCACCCGCCGCGACAGCCCGAGGACCTGTGGGCGCTGTTCAACCAGCTTGAGCGCGACTCGGTCCTCGGCTGCGAGCCGCCCAAGCACACCCGGCTGCGAGGCCTGCTCGGCAAGGCGTTCGTCCGCAGCAACATCGAGCGGCTGCGCCCGCACATCGAGGAGCTGTGCGGGGGCCTCCTCGACGGGCTGGAGGAAAGGGCCCGCGACGGCGAGCCGTTCGACCTGATCGCCGACTACGCCGAACCGCTGCCAGTGATGATCATAGCGGAGCTCCTCGGTATCCCAGACGGCGACCGGCACCTGCTGCGCCCCTGGTCGGCGGCCATGATGAAGATGAACGAGTACGGGCGGACGCCCGCCGCGGAGGCCGCCGCCCGCGCCGCCGCGGCCGAGTTCGACGCCTTCGTCCGGAAGCTCGCGGCACGGCGCCGGCATGCCCCCCAGGACGATCTGATCACCCATCTGGTCCAGGCGGAGCAGGACGGTGACCAGCTCAGCGAGGACGAGCTGGTCGCCACGGTGGTGGTGCTGCTCAACGCCGGGCACGAGGCCAGCGTCAACTGCCTCGGCAACGGGATGGTCGTCCTGCTGAACCATCCCGACCAGCAGCGGCGGCTGGCCGACCATCCGGTGGGGCTCGCCGCCACCGCGACCGAGGAGTTCCTGCGTTTCGACTCGCCGCTGCACCTGTTCGAACGGACCGCGATGGCGGACGTCGAGATCGGCGGGGTCGTCGTCCGGGCGGGGGAACGGATCGCCGCCCTGCTCGGCTCGGCCAACCGGGACGGCGAGGTGTTCGAGCGGGCCGACGAGTTCGACATCGGCCGGGAGCCGAACCCGCACATCGCCTTCGGCGGTGGGGTCCATTTCTGCGTGGGCGCGCCGCTGGCCCGGGTGGAGGTGGCGATCGCTGTACGTTGCCTGATCGAACGCTTTCCGCTGCTGCGGCCGGCCGGCACGCCGGTACGGCGTCCGGCATTCGTCCAACGCGGCTGGACCCGCGTGCCGGTGGCCATCTGACGGCGCGGCGGTTTCCGTGAACCGTCGCGGGTGGGCGCGGCATGCGAGCAGGTGTATGCCGCGCCCAGGATCTCACACCGGATGGCCGCCCGCGAGCTGGCTGAGGAAAGCGGTGTTGTCGTAGAAGTGCTCGACCTCGACCAGCCTGAGGTCGTCCGCGCAGCGCGCCACGGTGACACCGAAGAGCTCGATACGCTCACCGGTCGGGGACGCTCCCTTGTACGGCCCGCTGAAGGTGCCCCAGTGCCGCCATTTGAACGCGATCACAGGCGGTGGCGAGTAGACGTCCAGGACCTCCCAGAAAAAGCCGCCCGGGAATGCTCTGTGGAACACGTCGTGAGAGGACTCGAATGTTTCGTCGTCCGCCGAGTAGTAGGGGTTCTCGCCGATGAGGATGTTGTAGCTGCCCTTTTCGGCGAGGTCGGCGGCGGTGGCCGCCGGGCCGCCGTTCGTCCGGACCCGCAGCTGCTCGGTCACCATGCTGACCCACTGGGCCGGATCCTTTTTGTGCGAGAGCTCCATCTCGAACACCTGGACCACTTTCTCGACGATGTCGGCGAGCGAGCCCTCGGCGTGCTGACGGGTGCGTTCCCCGGGCATTGTCTCCCTGGAGTGGCGGTAGTCCGGTGGCGCTCCGTCGCGCCATCGGACGCCGGCGGAGCCGGCAATGACGGCGTCCCGGCCCTGAACGTGCAGCGGCTGGCTCTCGGCGGTTCTGTCGCTCACCGCTATCCTCCTGTTCCTGCCGTCTGGTCAAGGTCCTCGGGGATTTCTGTCCCGGGTCTGCTGCGTTGTTTCTGTCGGTCCGTACCGGTGCCGGGTTGCGGGTTGAAAATATCTCTCCGGTGATTCGCACAGACGGTTCGTGTCGGATTCGGAGGTCTCGGAAAAATACAAGGAACAGTGTAGTGCGTACAGTCTGGCCGGCCTGGGATGTTCGTGGGAACGCCGGACTTTCTGCCGTTTTCCGAGGCCCTTTGGCACGTTGTTCCGTAGTCCTTTGGYGCGTCGTGACGGTGGCCCCGTCGGGCCCATCGCGGGCGACGGGCTGGCAGCTCGCCCGGGAGCCCCTGCGAAACGCCATGGCCGGCGGCATCTCGCCGCCCCGCCGCGGGCGACCGGGGTTGTTCCGCAGGTCGATGGTCGCTCTATGTATGCGCTCGGAAGCTAAGAGTGCGGAATCTGGAGGTGAATCCTCGCTGTGCGCAGGTGCGCGGCCCGCGCGTGACAGGCACGCCGGGATGCCATCTGGCAGATCAGGCTTGACGGCGGGGTTGGGTGCTGCTTCTCTCAGACTGTTCGAGTCGGTGGAAGCCGGTGTGAATCCGGCACGGTCGCGCCACTGTCACCGGAGCTGCCCCAGAGGCGGCACCGGAAGTCAGACCCATCGCTGGGACGAGTCCTGCCCGAGTGGAACGCGTGATTCCTGTGGAGGTCCCGCCATGGCACATCCGAGCGTCCTGGACGCCCCCGTCGCCCCGGCGCCGTTGCCGACGATCCCGCTGAGTGAACTGGCCCCGTTCGCGCTCTTCGGGTCGCTCCTGGCGCTGGTCCTGCTCTACTTCGTCGGCGCGGAGCAGGGCGCGGTGTCGCTCGTGGCCGGCAGCAACGTCCACGAGTTCGTACACGACGCGCGTCACCTGCTCGGCTTCCCCTGCCACTGAGCGGGGGCGCGACATGGTTCGCACGCTGCTGATCCGCGGGATGCTGGTCGGCGTGGTCGCCGCTGTCCTGGCCTTCGTCGTCGCGAAGGTCTTCGGGGAGAGCGAGGTCGGCCTCGCGATCGCGTTCGAGTCGGCGCACGAGGCACCCGGGGCCGTCGCCGAGCCGGAGGTGGTGTCCCGCACGGTGCAGAGCACCATCGGCCTGTTCACCGGGCTGCTGGCGTTCGGAGTCGCCGTCGGCGGGCTGTTCTCCCTCGTCTACGCCGTCGCGCAGGGCCGGCTGGGGGCGCTGCGCGCCCGCACGACCGCGGGGCTGGTGGCCCTCGCCGGTTTCGCGGGGATGTACCTGCTGCCCAACCTGAAGTACCCGGCCAACCCGCCGGCGGTCGGCAACCCGGACACGATCGGTGAGCGCACCAGCCTGTACTTCGCCGCGATGCTGATCTCACTGGCCGTGGTCGTCGGCGGTTTCGTGGCCGCCCGGCGGCTCGCCCCCCGGTTCGGCTCGTGGGACGCGGCGCTGCTGGCGCTGGTCGGTGCTCTGGTCGTCATCGGCCTCGCCTACTACGCCCTGCCGGCGGCGGACGAGACACCGGAGGGCTTCCCGGCGGACGTGCTGTGGCGGTTCCGGGTCGATTCCCTGGCGATCCAGGCGACACTGTGGGCCACCGTCGGGCTGCTCTTCGGCGCCCTGACGGAACGCGCCAACCGTCCCGCACCGGTCCGGACACCGGGTGCCGCGCCGGCGCCGGTGCCGGCGCTGGCGGCGGGGGAGGCCCCCACGGCCTCGGGCGGATCACCGGTCGCCACCGGGGCGTGAGCGCGGGCGGACCGCTGCGGCTGACCCTGGTCAGCCACGCCCGGACCGCCGCCGTGCGAGCGGCGCGCTTCGGCGTCGACGACGACACCATCGACGACGCCGAAGCCCGTCGGGCCGCCGCCGTGGCCACATCGCACATGACGCACACGTCGGGTACATCGCGCACCCCCTCCGGACGGGCGCTGCGCGGTGGGCGGGCCTGGTGCGACCGCTCCCTGCGCACCCGTCAGRCAGCTCAGGCGCTGGGCCTGTCGGCCACGCCCGATCCCGCCCTGCGCGACCTCGACGTCGGCGCCTGGGCGGGCCGCTCGCTCGACGAGATCAGCCCCGCGGACCTGCGGCTGTGGACCGAGGACCCGGTCGCGGCACCGCACGGCGGCGAATCCGTCGTGGACCTRCTCGACCGCGTCGCGGCATGGCTGGCCGCCCGTGCCACCGACCCGGAGAACGTGATCGCCGTGACCCACCCGGCGGTCGTCCGGGCCGTGCTGGTCACGGCGCTGCGATCGCCACCGGAGGTGTTCTGGCGCGTCGACGTCCCACCACTGTCCGCGACCCTCCTGCACGGCCGCCTGCCAGCCACCCCCACCCCACCCGGGCACGCGGGCGGCAAAGCTGGCACGGGAAGCATGCTGTGGACCCTGCGACATGCCTGCCTACCGCTGTGAAACCCAGCAACCCGGAAGCCGGCCGACGCCCACGACGGGGAGTGTCTCGTGATCAGTGTTTCCGGCGGATTTGATCAGTAGGTCTCAGCGGACGGCCAGYGGTCACTAAACGTGATTGYCATCGCGTCGATCACGGGTTTCCACCGGACAGCCCACCGGGCGCGGCCGGTCCCGGTCGGATCCAGGCTGCGGGTCACAAGATACAGGCATTTCAACGC
>NZ_MOME01000081.1:0-6919 GCF_001983005.1 Protofrankia sp. BMG5.30
GCATTATCCACCTTATCCGCAATACGTTTCGGCTGACTTCGCGGGCCGATCATGACGCGGTGAAACGCGACCTGAAGCCCATCTACACGGCGCCTACTCCGGAAGCCGCCGCCTTCGCCCTCGACGAGTTCGAAGAAACCTGGGGGAAGAAGTACCGCGCCGTGATCCGGCTGTGGCGGAACGCCTGGGAGGAGTTTATCCCGTTCCTCGACTATGACGCGGAAATACGGCGGGTGTTGTGCTCGACGAACGCGATCGAGTCGCTCAACRCCCGCTACCGCCGGGCGGTCCGCGCCCGCGGGCATTTCCCGAGCGACCAGGCCGCGTTGAAATGCCTGTATCTTGTGACCCGCAGCCTGGATCCGACCGGGACCGGCCGCGCCCGGTGGGCTGTCCGGTGGAAACCCGTGATCGACGCGATGGCAATCACGTTTAGTGACCGCTGGCCGTCCGCTGAGACCTACTGATCAAATCCGCCGGAAACACTGATCACGAGACACTCCCAGCGGCCGGTTGACGCCCGCTGTCATCGCGATCGCTGAAAGACTTGGAACAGATGCCATAGCAACCCTTGATCGACACTTTTCCGTCGTGCGCCGGTGCCGGCGCCTCGGACGGCTAAATGATCATATAGTTGGTAGCCATGGCCCTTTATATGCAGATTGCTGATGATTTAGCTCGTCGTGTGCGGTCCGGGGAGTTGGCGGCGGGTGAGGAGTTGCCCGGCGTGCGGGAGTACGCCCGGACTCTGGGAACGACGTCGTCGACGGTGGTGCGGGCCTACCGCTATCTGGCGGATGCCGGAGTGATCACCATGGCGGACCGGCGGCGGGCGCGGGTCGCCGGTGAGGGTGCGATCGCCGCGGCGCGCCTGTTGGAGCCAGAGAGGGTGTTCCGGCTGGCGGGCAGCGATGACCCGGCGCTGGGTGTCCTGCTTGACCGGCTCGGCGCGGCGGTCGTGCCGGTAGGGGCGCGGGGGAGTTTCCAGGGGCTGCGAGCGGTCGCGCGTGGCGAGGCCGATGGCGCGGTGATCCACCTGCGCCATCGGGATGGCGTGTACAACGAGGCGTTCGCGCGGGCGGTGCTGGGTCGCGACAAGCCGCGTCTTCTGCATCTGTGGCGGCGTGAGCAGGGGCTGATCGTCCCGGCGGGCAACCCACGGGGCCTGGCGTCCGCCGCCCAGCTCGGTGGTCTGCGGGTGGCCAGGCGTGAGTTGGGCGCGGGTACTCGGCTGCTGCTCGAACAGCTTCTACTCACCGACGGGGTCGCGCCGCACGAGATTGCCGGGCCCGAACTGCATTCGCATATGGAGATCGCGTTTGCCGTTGCCACGGGTATCGCCGATGTCGGTCTGGGGGTGCGTGCCGGGCTGGCGGATCTGGGGCTCGACTTCGTCCCGCTGCTGTGGGAGCCCTACGAGATCGCTCTTGGCCATGGCGCGTTGGGGGCGGCCCGACCGCTGATCGCCACACTTCGGGATCCGCTGTTCCAGCGATCTGTCGCAGATCTGGATGGCTATGACCTTCAGCACACTGCCACCGTCCGGCCGCTGGTCTCGGCCAATCGCTGAGCCGGTAATCCTTGCGATTGCTGGTTCGCTCAGTAGTAGCACAGACCGAAACTAATGATCAGCATATAGGGCACCCGCCAGGAAAAACAGTCTGCATCTGCGGGACCGCGTGTTGTCTGATCCCACCTGTGAATACTGAGACCAGTACAGCGCCAGCCGAAACCCCTGCCGAGACATCTATCGCCTCGGGGCGGCGGCCGTGGCTGACACCAGGTGTCGGAGGGATTGGGACGGCGAGCTTCCTCGCCGATGTCGGGCATGAGGTGCCGACCTCGCTGATGGCGAGCTTTGTCACCACGACCCTGGGCGCGCCGGCCGCGGCACTGGGCGCGATCGAAGGAGTGTCGGAAGGGCTGGCCGGGGCGGGCAGGTTCGTCGGCGGCGCGCTGGCGGACGATCCCGGCCGGCGGCGCGCGGTCGCGGTCGGCGGCTACACTACCACGGCGGTGTTCTCCGCACTGATCGGGGCGACCACCTCCGTAGCCCAGGCGGGGATGTTGCGGGCTGGCGCCTGGGCGGCCCGCGGACTGCGGGTACCGGCCCGCAACGCGCTGCTCGCCGACGTGGTGCCCGCCGTCGCCTACGGCCGGGCCTACGGGTTTGAACGGACCATGGACAACCTCGGCGCGATCATCGGCCCCTTGCTGGCGCTCGGCCTGGTGTCGCTGGTCAGCGTGCGCACCGCCATGCTGATCTCGCTCGTTCCCGGTCTGCTGGCGGCGCTCGCGATCGTCTACGCGATCCGGCAGGCAAAGCTGCCACGGGCCACCGGGCGGCGCCGGTTGCGGTTCCAGATCCGGCCGGTGCTGCGCGGGCAGCTCGGCCGAGTGCTGGCGGGGTTCACCGCCTTCGAGGTCGGCAACGTGGCGGGCACCCTGCTGATCCTGCGCGCCACCGATCTCCTGGCCGCCGGCCACGGCACGGACGCGGCCACCCGGATCGGGATCGCGCTGTACATCGCCTACAACATCGCCGCAACGGCCGCGTCCTTTCCCGCGGGCGGGCTGTCCGACCGGATCGGCCGTCACGGCCCGCTCCTGGTCACCGCCGTCGGAGTAGCGACGTTCCTGGTCTCCTACCTGCTGCTCGCGGTCTCCGGACCGGTGATCTGGCTGCTCGGCGTGGCCTTCGTGCTCGCCGGAATCGGGATCGGCTGCGCGGAGACCGCCGAACACGCGGCCGTCGCGGCCCTCGCGCCCGACGAGATCCGAGGGTCGGCGTTCGGGCTGCTCGCCACCGTCCAAGCGGTCGGGAACCTCGCCGCGAACGTCGTCGCCGGCCTCCTGTACACCCTCGCCTCGCCCACCCTCGCCTTCAGCTATCTCGCGGCCTGGATGGTGCTCACGCTCGCCCTTCTCCTGTCGGTGACAGTGGCGCCGAGCGCCAGAAAAACAGCCTGATGCCCGCCATACACGGCCCCTCACCTCGCCGGAACCACGCAAGCCCCTCCGAGCCCCACCCGGCTCCGCCGTGGCAGGGCCGCTCCGGAAACGCCGGGACGTCAGACCGGTCACGGCCATGCCCGCGGAACAACCGCGATCATGCTCGCGGAACGACCGTGACCATGGCTTCAAACTGACCGCGGGCATGTGTTTGGGCCGGCCGGAGGAGGGCGGGATGGCAGTCGGGCAGCCGAGTCCTGACCTCTTCCCGAGGCATGCCACGGACCTTGTGTCGGCGGCGCTTGGAGACACCCGGGTGGTCGTCGGCGGCGCGCGGCAGGTCGGCAGGTCGGCAGGTCGGCAGGTCGGTAGGTCGGCAGGTCGGCAGGAGCACGCTCGCCCAGATCGTTCTACCCGCCAAGATCGCAAGATGGGATGAGACAGGAGATGCCCACCCTGACAGGGCCACAAGGTCGTACGCCAGTGGATCTGGCGAGTCGGCCGCCGCCCGCGGCCGTATCCTGTGATCTGTGAGCATCTTGCGGGACGAGCTGCATAGATTGATTGACCGGCTGCCTGAATCGCAGGTGGCGCCGATCCTGGCTCTCGTGCGCGAGAGCACCCCGACCGAGGACGGCGGCGACGAGTGGCCGCTGCCAGACTTCGTGGGCGCGCTGTCCAGCGGCAAGGGCGACCTCGCGGCCCGCTCCGGCGAGATCCTGCGTGCGGAGATGGGACGCGAACCCGAGTGATCATCTGGGACACCGGCCCACTCGTCGCCGCCATCGACGCCGACGACAAAGATCACGCCCGGTGCGTCGCGCTCATGCGACGTACGCCCCGCCCGTTACTCGTTCCCTACCCCGTGCTCACCGAGGTCTGTTACCTGCTGGAGCGGGAGAAGGGTACCCATGCCGAAGCCGCGTTCCTGCGCTCTATCGGTACCGGACAGATCACCCTGATCCCGCTGGCAAAGACGGACATCGATCGGATTGTTGAACTGATCGAGAAATACGCGGACTTCCCTCTCGGCTCGGTTGACGCCGCTGTCATCGCGATCGCTGAAAGACTTGGAACAGATGCCATAGCAACCCTTGATCGACGGSACTTCTCCGTCGTGCGCCCCAGAAGCCCCGTCACGCTCCTACCGTAGCCGCGAGCCCCTCCCCTTCTCAGCGAACGAACGCTACGACCTTCACCTGATCGGGATCGAGAGGAGGGACTACCGATGACAACGATGAGATGGGACGACGTCAAACGCCAGGCCAAGCAGCACGTGTCGCCGCCGGCCACCCGGTACCGCCTGCGCTGGGTGCCTGCTACAGGAGTGCGTCGAGTTCGTCAGCGCGCTCGAGCGCCTTGACCAGTCGCGCGCCGGACAGGACAGGAAGGCCGCTCAAGCCACACGCACCTGCACCGCGGTGGTCAGAGGGTGGACGTCAAGTGCGGCTCGATCCGCTGGCGTCGCGTCTTCGAGGTAGAGCTCGGCGGCTTCGCGAATGTTCGCCAGTGCCTCCTCCACGGTGTCGCCCTGGCTGATCACACCCGGCAGCTCCACAATCTGGACGACATACCCACCGTCCGGGTCTGGCGTCAGTACCGCTGTGAGCAGTCTTGTCTCAGCCACGCGACGAGCGTACAGCGCCACGTGACGTCGATCCGCCAGAACGATCATTCCGGCAGGGCTCCCTGTCCGCCACTGTCTACCGGTCCAGGTCCGGGCTGGCCTTCCTGCTGCTGTGTTCGGTGGCGGTTGACGGAGCCGATGTCAGGCGACGATGTAGCTCGAGTCGCCGAACTCGGCGGTGACCTTCAACCGTCCGCCGAGAGCCTCGACGTAGGCGCGCAGGACCGACACCGACACCACATCCAGCTTTCCGCGTTCCACATCGGAGATGCGGGGACCGGATACGCCCATGGTTTCAGCGACCTCGCGTTGGGTCAGGGCGCGGCTGCGTCGGACCTCGGCCAGCCGGTAGGCGTGGATCTCGTCGTCGAGACGGCGCTGCCCGGCCTCACGGTCGGCGTCGGTCCGTACCGGGTGGCCGGCGGCGACACGTGCCTGCTCGGCCTGGTGTTTGACGTCGTCCCATCTCATCGTTGTCATCGGTAGTCCCTCCTCGCGATCTCGGTCAGATGAAGGTCGTAGCGTTCGTCCGCCGCGGGTATCGCGGTCTCATACCAGTGCTGCCAGTTGCCGGACTTGTCTCCGGCCACCAGCAGCACCACACGGCGGACCGGGTCGAAGGCGAACAGGATTCGGATCTCGCTCGTGCCTGCCGAGCCAGGCCGTAGCTCTTTCATGTTGTGATGACGTGAGCCCTTGATCCGGTCGACCAGGGGCCGGTCGAGGGTCGGGCCTGCGGCGGCTAGCCGGTCGATGGCGTCCTCGACGAGGTCGGCCGAGTGGGGGTCGTTCTTGGTCAGGTCGACGAACCACTCGACGACATCCTCGGCCAGGAGGACTTCCCAGCTTCGCACTCGAACAGCTTAACCCAGGCATTAAGTTCTCGTTGGCCTGAACATGCCACGGTGTGCCCGTGGCAACGATGATCGCCTGGTCCCATCGATTGGTTCCGGTGAGGATCGGATGGCCGTTGACCTGGGCCAAAGCAGGCCAGCCGGCGGTCGGCACTGGCGACCGTCCAAGTGTATCCATCGCTGTACCCAAGCCGGCGGGTTGGCGGACGAACACGCACACCGGCGGACGGTGAGCGCAGGTCACGCAGCGGGTGTTCGTGCTCGTCCGTCGACGTGCGCCGGCTCGGGTACACGACCAGGTACATGACGTCGCCGACCTCATAGGCCTTGCCCTATACAGGCAAGAGCCTATAGTGAGGAGGTGCGCCGGGATGCCCGGCTACTCGACGAGGTCGATGACGTGGCTGTTGAGCCTCGACGACAGTAGCTACGACCTGGTCACAGCCRCGATCGACAAGCTCGCAGACGACGGCCCGGCTTTAGGCCGGCCTCTGGTCGACCTCATCAAGAGATCCCGACACCACAACATGAAAGAGCTGCGCCCGGGATCATCCGGCTCGGGAGAGGTACGCATCCTGTTCGTGTTCGATCCACAACGGCGGGCGGTACTGCTCGTCGGCGGTGACAAGTCCGGTGACTGGAATGGCTGGTACACCCGAAATATCAAGATCGCCGATGATCGGTACGATGAGTGGTTGCGTAGTGAACATGGAAGCTGATCGGGAGGAGGCGCACACGATGACAAGTACATGGAGCCAGGCACGAGCCAAGCGGCCTCCGAGGGAAGACAGAGTCGCGGRGCATCGCGCTCGTATGGACGCCGAGGTGCGCGCCTTCAGACTCAGAGAGATCCGCGAGGAGCAGGGCCTGACTCAGGTGGAGCTGGCCGAGCGCATGCACGTCAAGYAGCCGTCGGTCTCCGAACTTGAACGCGGTGCGCTCGACCGCGCAGGACTGTCCACGATCAGGGCCTACGTGGAAGCCCTCGGCGGAAAGATCGAGATCGTCGCCGACTTCGGTGATCGCAGAGTCGTCCTCGGCTAGGGATGCGCCCAACCGGTCATGCGGTGCGACGTAGTGCCTCTCCGTCATCGGCAGTGACCTGCCGGGCGTAGGCGTCGAACTCCTCGATCGACGCGAACGACCGCAAGCATCCCGCGGACAGATCCTCATCCGCATCCACGAGCACCTCGTCGAGCCAGGCGGGTGGATCAACAAGCTCGACATCACAGAGAGCTGCCGGCAGCTCGGGCTCCTGCATATAGCCCTCCCCGCTGTGCGGCACAGGCTGTCTCACCCGGTGCACGGTACGCTGTCATGGGATTCCGTGTGGATGGTAGTCGCGCAGAGCGCGACACCGGGGGTCCGGGGGCCGCCCCCCGGGTAGACATCACGTCCCTCGGCGAAGCCGATCAAAGATCGGCGAGCATGGCAAGCCGGCGGGTGCGCCGCCAGGGACTTGAACCCCGAACCCGCAGATTAAGAG
>NZ_MOME01000082.1:0-6464 GCF_001983005.1 Protofrankia sp. BMG5.30
GACCGGAGCCTGCCGGACTGCTGGCTGTTGGCCGAATGGCCCCCCGGCCAGCCCGAACCCACCGACTACTGGCTGTCCACCCTGCCCGAGGGCACCCCCCTGCGGCACCTCGTCCGCCTCGCGAAGATCCGCTGGCGGATCGAACACGACTACCGCGAACTCAAAGACGGCCTCGGTCTGGACCACTTCGAAGGACGCACCTTCACCGGCTGGCACCACCACGTCACCCTCGTCAGCATCGCCCAAGCGCTCTGCACCCAGCTCCGCCGCGACCCAAAAGTCCCTGCGCCGGCCTGACTCTCTACGGAGTTCTCCGCACCCTCCRGGCCCTGCTTGCCGTCTGGACCGGCGCCTGCCCCACCTRCCAACGACCCTTCACCCACACACCCAACGTCACACAACACCTATCCGGAGTCACCTAACGATGTCCTACTACCCGTTGGGCGTAATCCAGGTACTGTCGGCACCAGTCCTGCCACGAGACGTGTCCCTCTCCGGGCCGGAAGGGTGATCAGATATGCCGGTTGTGTCCCTCGGCCCGTACACGGTGTCCGAACGGCTCCTTGCCCGCGACGACATGCGCGCCGCGCTCGCCGCCCGCGACTTCGGCACCGCCTTCCGGCTGATGCGGAAGTACGACGCCGCCAGTCAGGACCGCATCGCCTCCGCGGTCGAGGGCCTCGACCAGAGCCGCGTCAGCAAGATCGTGCACGGTCGGGACCGGGTGGCCTCCCTGGAACTGATCGAACGCATCGCCGACGGCCTGCGCATCCCCGGCGGCATGCTCGGCCTGGCCCGCCGCACATGGGAACCMACCGCACACCCACCGCACGCCCAGGTAGACGTAAAGGCGCCGGTGGTCGACAGCCGGTCGGGCACCGCTCAGCAGCCGGTCACCAACCCCGAGGCAACCGCTCAAGGACTGGTGTACGAACCCTCGGTGCGACGTACCCTGAGCACTGTCGCCGAGCTCGGGAGGGCCGACGTGCGCCGTCGGGACATGCTGCTTCGTTCATCATTCGTTCTCGGTGCACTCGCCGGCCCCAGCCGAGATTGGYTGTTGACCAGCCTGGACGCCGCCGACGCCGGCCGGCCCGCCCACGCGGACATGGCCGCGGTCGAGTCCATCCGCAACATGTTCGGCGTGTTCCAGGAAATGGACGTCATCCAGGGCGGTGGTGACATCGCCCGCCGCACCGTCGCCCAGTACCTGACCGAACACGTTCTCCCGCTCCTGCAGGAATCCCACCCCGAGCCCGTCCGCCAGGCGTTGTTCGAGGTCGCCGCCGAACAGACCTATCTCGCCGGCTGGATGGCGTTCGACTCCGGCCAACACGGCATCGCGCAGCGCTACCTGATCCAGTCCCTCCGGCTCGCCGACGCCGCCGGTAACCGGATGCTCGGCGCCCATGTCCTGGCTGGCCTCTCCGACCAGGCAACCCAACTCGGCCACCCCGACGAAGGGCTCCGGCTCGCCCGCGCCGGCCGCCACGGCCTGCGTGGTCTGCGTGCCCCCGCCGCCCTGACCGACCTGTACGTGTTGGAAGSCCGCGCCCTGTCGGTCCTGGGCCGCTCCACCGACACCGCCGCGACGATCGCGCAGGCCGAAAAGACCTTCGATCTCATCAACCCGGCGAACGAACCCGAATGGGCAAAGTTCATCGACGAGCCCTACGTCACGGGGGAGATCGCGAACAGTCTCCGCGACATCGGCGACCCGACCGAAGCCCACCGCTACGCCCGCCAGTCCGTCGAGGCCGCCCGTAAGCAGAACCGGGGACGCCGCGGGGCACTCAGCCAAACCGTCGTCGCCGTCAGCTTCACCCAGCAAAACGACCTCGAAGGCGCCATCACCGCCGGCCACACGGCGATCGACATCGCCGCCGGAGTCCCCACCTCCGCCCGCTACGTCACCGCCATGACCGACCTGCGGAAACGACTCGCCCCGTACCAGCAAAATACCCACGCCCGCGAACTCGTCTCCCGCATCGACCGCACCGCGCTTGCCGGCAGCGCAGCCTGACCACACCGGAGCCGAACCGACGACCAGCGGTGCGGCCCGACGGACGACGCCGGCTATGTCCGAGGCTGACTGACTGCCGAATTATCCGTTTTAGGATCAAGAGCGGGCCGCGCCGCGCGACCGCCTGCGCGTGGCGCTGGCGCGCCATGCTCGCCGGGCGCGTCGCGCACCACCTATCCGCAGAGACCGCAGGCCGATCTACCCATTGACGGATCATCAATTGATAGGCAGGATTGCAGTACACATGTGGCTACTGGGGGGAACTGTGGGAGCGGTACGCGTCTGGGACGGCAAGGAATGGGAAAGGTACTGCATGGCCATTCTACGCCTCCACCACGGAGCCCAGGATTTTCATATAGTTCCCGATCGCCACGGCGGAGACCTCGGCCTTGAGGCGTTCACGCAGGATGGATGCGCGTACCAKTGTTACGCCGCCCTTGAGCCATTGTCGACAGCGGACCTCTACGAGAGTCAGCGCAACAAGCTCACAAAAGATCTCGGAAAACTTCGACACAATGAGCAGGAGCTTTCTCGCCTTGTTGGTTCGATAAAAATTCGACGCTACATGTTCATGGTCCATCGCCATGACTCGCACAAGCTTCTTCAGCACGCCCAAGGCAAGGTAGAAGAAGTGAAGTCCTGGGGCTTGCCATTCATAGCGAACGATCTTGCTATTGTTGTCGTCACCGACGATTCATTCTCTAGGGAAAGATCTTCACTTCTGGGCATTCCGCCGCCGCTTATGGACATGGAGTTTCCTGAAGTGCCAACCAGCGATTGGGCCATAGAGAATACCGAGCTCGTCGCCACAGCGACGCGGAAACTTTCGTTTCTCCCCAGTAAAGAGATGGCTCGCCGCTACTTAGAGACTCTCATGAAACAGTATCTTCAGGCTGAGAACGTGCTCGAAACAATGCGCCTGAAGTATCCCGACCAGTGGCAAGCCGCAGAACGCTGCAGGGCCCAGAAAGAAGACCTTCTAGTACTTGAGTACGGGGCCTTTTTCGATAGTCCTTCGGCGAGTCAGATCCTAAAAATCGTAGAGGATCTGACTCAGGATCTGCAGCGTTCCGTACCGGCGCTCGGCATCGATATGGCCAGGCAGTTTTCTTGGGCTTCGGTAGCCGATTGGCTAATGCGCTGCCCTCTGGACTTTATTCCGGCGGAGGCGGCAGCATGAATGACCTGGACTTCCTCGAAAGTGCCTTCGCCGCCATCGACACGCCGGTCAGATTCGCACGCCGACCAGATCCTGTTCCTGCTGATCTCCGGCTATCCTGGCGGCTAGTGATTCTCGCCCTGATACTGCGCAGATGTCGCGCAGACACAGCAACAGTTCAGCAGCTGCATGTGCTTTCTTGGGCGATCAGAACTACGAAATCTAGAGCCGTCTTCCTTCGGTGGATCAGTGGAGAGAAGAGGCCGGACGACRTAATAGTACGTTTCGAGCCCTCAATATCCCTGTCAATCGATCTAGCCAACGGTTCTGGACTTGTGAAGCGTTCTAGCAACGRCCGAATTACGTTGACAGAAAARGGTCTTCTTCTCGCCGAAGCCATCAACCGTGACCCTGACACGCTTCGTTCCGAAAAGGAATTTCTCAATAAACTTCCCAGACGAGTCACTCAACGTTTTGTGYACGATGCTGTTGCGTGGATGGGCTGAGTGATGCGCCTGAAAATTCGTCGTCTCGCTCTGCAGGCGAACACTAACGGTCCGACCTTCGGCACGACGATAGACTTCGACGACGGCTTGAATATCCTCAGGGCCGACAATTCGAGCGGGAAGTCTACCTGCCTGCAGGCAATAATCTATGGCCTTGGGCTGGAGGGAATGCTGAGTCCCCGCAGGGAGGTTCCGCTTCCTCATGCTATGACTGACATCATTGAAGCAGGCGGGGAAGTATTCACGATCGAATCGTCGTATGTAAGTCTTGAGATCGAGAATAGCAATGGCGAGATCTTGGCAATTAGAAGAACGGTACGTGGCCAACCCGATACCTCGGTAATACAAACTTGGGCTGGCCSCATGCTGACCGATCCAGGGGACTGRCCACAACGAGACTATTTTGTGCGTCGACCGGGAGCGGCCCAGCGAGAGGCAGGGTTTCACTTCCAGCTCAACCGCTTCCTTGGCTGGCAGACTCCTCGAGTTACGCGAATGGATGGTGGGGAGGCGCCCTTGTACCTCGAAGCGCTCTTTCCCTACTTCTACGTAGAACAAAAGCATGGATGGTCCGGGGTGCAAGCTAGGATACCTGGCTATCTGGGTCTCAGGGAGCCAGGAAAAAGGGCGGTGGAATTCATTCTAGGGCTCGATGCATTCGAGCGTGTGTTGACTCGCCAACGCCTCATTTCAGCGCGATCCATCTTAGAAAGCGACTGGAAGTCAGTTGCGCGGGCACTAAGTACTTCAGCTGAATCGGCCGGCGTGGTCGTCAGAGRCGATTTTGAAAAACCTTCAGAAAACTTCGAGATCTCTTCGATCTCTTACACTATTAGTACCGGGCAGGTTTGGTCCAGCCTTGATGATGAGATTGATCGTCTCGCGGCGGAAGTAGCTCGTTCTCAAAGAACGCCGATTCGTAGAGTGGATCAAGTCGCCAAACAGGGAGAAAGTGAACTCCTGTCTGCTCAGAATTCTCTTACAAACGCCGCTACCGCACTGTCCGCTGTCATGGAGGAAGTTGAGAGTAATCGCCRCCGTAAGGTCGAAATAGAAAGTAGGATCGATGCGCTGGATGAGGATCTACAACGACATCGCGATTTAAGGGCTCTTAAGAGGCTTGGTGCTTCGCAATCCGGATTGTTGGACGACTACAGTATCTGCCCTACCTGCCACCAGGAGCTTCGTGACGGCATGGAGATCTCACACGCTCCGATGTCGATCGATGAAAATATAACCTTTATAGAGCAAGAGCTTCAAACTTTTCGCGCAATGCTTCACGATGTTGATCGAGTTTCGACCGCTCTTGCCGCGCGAGAACTACTCCTTCGCGAGCAGGTTACCGGTCTACGACGGCGCGTTCGTGTGTATAAGCAGGCATTATCAGATGTTGACTCGACGCCGTCTGCAACAGACATCGCGGAGAGGATCAGGGTCGAGGACCGACACGAAGATCTGATCCGCAAGCAAGCAGAACTCATTAGGATTACCCGCCAGCTCAGCGAAATATCGACCTCATGGCGTTCAAATAGCGAGCGGCTTAGAGCGATAGGCGAAGTAAGGGTTGACGAGAGCGATCTTGCCAAGCTCCGACTGTTGGAAAAAATCATTCGGGAGCAGCTGAAGAGTTACGGCTTCGGGTCTCTTCAGCCCGACACGATTGAAGTGTCGGACGATACGTATCGTCCGACCCACGAAGGATTCGATCTCGGGTTCGACTTGTCTGCAAGTGACATGATCAGACTAATCTGGTCGTATCTCCTCGGTTTACTCGAAACTAGCCTACGCAGTAATGGAAATCACCCGGCTTTCTTGGTCTTCGATGAACCGCGGCAGCAAGATACGGCGCCAATAAGCTTCGAGCGTCTTTTGTCTCGGTCTGCATGGATGACTACCAGAGGCGTTCCAGTACAGATCATATTCGCGACGAGCGAGAGCGAGGGCACGATTAGCGAGATGGTTAACAATCTTCCGCACAGAATGATCAGTTTTTCGTCGGAGCGGAAGATCCTTCAACCTCTATAGGCTATGGATTGTAAGGCCCGGCGCGGCCTCCCGACGAGCAGGGCACGTCAATGCGGCATAACAGCCGTCAGTGTTGATCGGCCACGTCCCGTGGCAGACTGTAGGCCTTCCTCGACCAGCAGGTGCCCCCGCTTGCCGGCCCGGGAGGGGTCAGATTGTTCGAGTCGAGCCCGGTGCAGTCCCGCGACCGGTGTACCCATCGGTGTACCCAAGCCGGCGGATGTTGGCGGACGAGCACGAACACCGGTGGACGGCGAGCGCAGGCCACGCTGACACGGCGGACGTCCACGGACGTCAGCGGACAAACCGCTCTTTCCTCTTAATCTGCGGGTTCGGGGTTCAAGTCCCTGGCGGCGCACCCGCCGGCTTGCCATGCTCGCCGATCTTTGATCGGCTTCGCCGAGGGACGTGATGTCTACCCGGGGGGCGGCCCCCGGACCCCCGGTGTCGCGCTCTGCGCGACTACCATCCACACGGAATCCCATGACAGCGTACCGTGCACCGGGTGAGACAGCCTGTGCCGCACAGCGGGGAGGGCTATATGCAGGAGCCCGAGCTGCCGGCAGCTCTCTGTGATGTCGAGCTTGTTGATCCACCCGCCTGGCTCGACGAGGTGCTCGTGGATGCGGATGAGGATCTGTCCGCGGGATGCTTGCGGTCGTTCGCGTCGATCGAGGAGTTCGACGCCTACGCCCGGCAGGTCACTGCCGATGACGGAGAGGCACTACGTCGCACCGCATGACCGGTTGGG
>NZ_MOME01000083.1:0-5654 GCF_001983005.1 Protofrankia sp. BMG5.30
CCAGCTCTCGCGCAACGATCGCGGCGTGGCTGAGGGCTCCCCCGATGTCCACGACCAGGCCCCCGGACACGAACATGATCGAGGCCCAGCTGGGATCGGTCGTCGGGGAGACCAGGATCTCCCCCGGCTCGACGGCGGTGTTATCGGAGTCGCCTACGACGCGCACCAGCCCATCGACAATGCCAGGACTGGCACCGACACCCTCGAGCACGTCAACGATCGGCGTGGCGTCCCCTGTCCCAGGTCCGTCGAGGGCGCTCGGTTGCCCCAGCCACGCGGGCGGGATTCGCAGGGTCTCATAGTAGGCGCGACGCTCACGCCGTCGGGCCACCAGCTCGCGGGCATCGCGTGGAGGAGCGACGATCTCGTCTGTCGTCAGGTAGAAGACGTCCTCGACATCGCCGAGCAGGCCCTCGTCGACGAGATGCTCCCCGATGCGTCGCGCAGCCGCACGCGCCATGTCGAGAGACTGCAGAAACGCGGCCTTGCCGACTCCCCGCAGCGGGATGACGTTAGCCGCCAGACGGAGGACAAGACGCGCGCTCGGGCGACGGTGTCGTGGCAACGATGCCAGAAGTTTGCGCTCGAGCGCCTCGCGGGCCCGTCGCTTCTCCTCTTCGGCGCGTGTGGGATCCGCGCTCTCGTCCAGCACGCGGTAACCTTCCAGGAGTTTGCATAATGCGGTGTCGTCCTCCCGCCACACATGCCCCGAGATCTCGCCTTCACGGGGGCCGTGGAAACCGTGTCGCCGCACGACCTCCTCGATGGTCATGCGGTCCCGGGACGCGGCCCACATGTCGGTCACGATCGCGCTCTCCGCGTGCGCACCGTACCCGCTCATGAATGACGTCACCTCTCCGGCACCAGCACCTTCCACAAGTCGTCGGAGCTGCTCATAGACCGGCTGTACAGCGCACAAGACGTGGATGCCCTGTGCGGTCACGTTGCGGTCGAAACGCCGTGCGGCCTCACGGAACTGCCTGGTGGCCTCGGCACGAGAGAGGTTTTTCGTCTTGCCGATGTTCTCCAGCCACCACTGCTGCGTCTCGGCGTTCGCTCTGCACACCCTGTGTCCGATAAGCGCGAAACTGTAGGGAAAACGTACGGCGATGACCGGCCACCGGCGACGGCTCGGGCTGCTCGCCAGCTCCGGCGGCATGGCACCCACCACCTGCTCGGCCACTGCCGCACCCGAGGTGCCGGGGATTCGATCTCCGATCCCGACCAGGAAGTCCACCCGGCCTGCCACCCGGCCGTAGAAGACGTTGCACACACGGTCCCGCTCGTCGGCGGGGAAACCCCTTTCCTTTCGTGTCAGCGCACCCATGCTTCCGAACGCCGCCCGGGTGGCGCGCTCCGCCGTCGGGCCCCAGAACGTCCATCCCAGCGGCGTCATCACGCCCGGCATTGCCTCACCGAAGTTCGAGGTGCTCCAGAAAGCCTGGGGCGCGCTGCGGCTGTGGAGCGGATCCCACTGCTCGACAGCCGGTTCCATAGTCATGGTTGTATTCCTCTCGTCGCCGCTCTCCCGGTAGCTGTCCTGGCACCGGTTCGCGCGAACAGCTAGCGCACGGCCGCAGGTTGCTGACCGGACGCCGGAGTCACACCTCCAACATCCACTTCCGCGCCTCCCGTTCCCTTGCTCCGCCGGGAGGCTGTCGCATCGCGCTTCGAGCGCGCCTTCCTCTGGCGCCACACCGCGAAGGCGACGGCCGTGATGACGGCCACACCGTTGAAGAGGTCTGCCAGCCACTGCACGCCGGTGACGAGCTGCAGACCTTTGATGCCGGTGGCCAGGGCGTAGAGGGCGATGAGCGTCCCCCACACGTTGAAGCGGCCCGGATACAGCTGCGTCGACCCCAGGAAGACTGCGGCGAACGCTGGCAGCAGCAGCGCTCCGCCGAACGTCAGCGACGGCCCTGACAAGGATGCGTACAGGACACCCGCAATCCCGCACAGCGTCGCGCTCGTCGTGAGGGAGAACCACGTCCAGGTCCCCGTCCGCACGCCGGACAGCCGAGCCGCCTCAGCGTTCCCGCCGACGGCGTAGATATAGCGTCCCACCGGGGTCTGCGACAGCACCAGCCACAGGATGATGGCCACCACGAGCATGTACAGGACGACGATCTGAAAGCCGAGCACCTCGCGTTGGGTGAGGTCGCTCCAGGCTCGGCTCGTGKGCGGAAGCGGTTGTCTCTGACCAGAGACGATTGACTGAAGTGCCGCGATGATCGAGGCTGCCCCCAGGGTGGCGATGAAGGAGTTGACGCGCAGCACCACGACCACGAAGCCGTTGACGGCGCCGATGACGAAGCAGGCGACAACCGTGACACCGATGGCCGGCCACATGGACCAGCCCTTGTCCGCCTGCAGGACGGTCACGATGATGGTCGCGAGGTTGACGGTCGCACCGACGGAGAGATCGTAGGCTCCCGCGGCGAGCGGCACCAGGACGGCGAGAGCCACAATGGCCGCGATTGCCTGTTGCGCGGCCACCGAGTGCAGGGTGCCCATCGTGAGAAACAGGTCTGGCACCCAGATACCGAAGACGATGATGATGAGCGCCCACAGGTACAGGCCGGAGAAACGGTCGAAGCCCAGGCCTGGTCGAGGACGCGCGGGCGGCGAGGCGCTCATGCCGCCCGGTCCTCGGAGCCCAACGCCTCGCGGGCCACTTCGGCCACGGTCAGCGCGCCATTCGACAACTCGGCCACAAACCGTCCGTCGCGGAGCACCATGACGCGACGGCACAGGGCAACCAGCTCGTCATAGTCCGAGGAGCTCACGACAGCCGCCGCCCCCGCCTCCACGGCCGAGAGGATCTGACGATGGATCTCGGCCTTCGCGCCGATGTCGACACCCTGTGTGGGCTCGTCGAGTAAGAGAACCCGAGGGGCACATCTGAGCCACTTGCCGAACAGCACCTTCTGCTGGTTGCCACCGCTGAACGACCCGAGGGGAGCGTCCACCGCGCCGCGCGGGCGGACGTCGAGCCGCTCGAACCACGTTCGGGCCTGGGCGACTTCGAGTCGCCGCCGTAAGCGCGGGGCGCGCCAGAGGGCCCGGAGGGCTGGCAGGGTCAGGTTTTCGCGTGCCGACATCGACATGACGCCGCCCAGCCGAACGCGATCGGCCGGCAGCAGCGTGAGCCCCGCGGCGATCGCGCGGTCTGGTCGTCCGGGAGCCAGGATCACATCGCCGATCTGGACCCGGCCGCTGCTTCGCGGGATGGCGCCGAAGATCGCCGGGAGCAGYGTCTCCCGCCCAGAACCCGTGAGACCGGCGACACCGACCACCTCTCCCGGACGGACGGTGAAGTTCGCGGTCACCAGCGGGCCCGCCGACAGATCCTGAACACGCAGCACGGGAGCTGCGTGCGCCGTGGGCAGCGAGTCTGACGCCGCGCTCACCTCCTCCAGCTCGCCGCCCACCAGATGTTCCACCAACTCGCGCCTGGTGAGGGCCCTTGCTTTGGTGGTCACGACCTTGCGGCCGTCGCGCAGGACGCTGACGTCATCGGCAACCTCGAACACCTCGTCCAGGTGGTGAGTGACATACAGGACACCGACGCCGCTCGCAGCCACTGCCCGCACCACCGCCAGCAGCTGTTTGACCTCGGTGTCCGGCAAGGTGGCCGTTGGTTCGTCGAGGACCAGCAGGCGCACGCTGGTCCTGTCGGCGTCCGCGAGGGCCCTTGCGACAGCCACCCCGGTACGCTCGGCGGCAGCTAGTCCGCCCACGAGCGTATCGGGGTCCAGCGCCAGGCCCAGACGCTGAAGCGCCTCTTCCGTGCGCCGCCGCAGGGCCTTGCGACGCACTGCACCGCAGCGCGTGGGGAACCCCGTGGTCAGTGCGACGTTGTCCGCCACGCTGCAGGTGTCCACGAGGCCGAGATCCTGGTGCACGAAGCGGCAGCCGAGGTCGTAGGCAGAGGAGGCAACGCCGGCCTGCAGCGGCTGACCGCCGACTTCCACGCTGCCGCCCGGATCGGGATGGTGGTAGCCGGAGAGCGTCTTGATGAGCGTGGACTTCCCCGAGCCGTTCTCCCCCAGCAAGGCGTGCACGGTGCCGGCGTCGACCCGTAGGTCGACACCGGTGAGCGCGCGTGTCAGGCCGAAGCTCTTGCTGAGGCCGCGTGTGAGGAGGCTGGGTGGGAGCGGACCAGCTCCGTCGGCCCGCTCCACCAGCTCGCGAGGAGTCACCCTGTTTTCCACAGTTTCTCGAACTGCTGCCTGTAGTCCTCGGGCCGGTCGATCGAGTCCTGCGGGCTTCCCAGCGTCTCCTTGGTGAGCAGCTGCAGCGGAAGCGCACCGTTACCCGGTTCCACGGACATGCCCTGCGCATAGCGCAGCGCGACATCCACGGCCTTCCAGGCCATGATGTTGAAGGGCAGGAGCGTGAAGGCCTTCGCCTCGCCGGTCTGCAGCTCCTGCTGGTTGAACTTGGCCGGGTTGATACCGAGCAGCTGGACGTCGGGAAGACCTGCCGCCTTCACCGCCGCCTGCAGGCCCTGTGTGAACTCGCCCTGCACTGTGACCACATACTTCACGTCCCGGTTGCGCTGCAGCGCGGACACGACCGCCGGCACCACCTGTCCGCTGCTCACCTGGGCCAGCGTTACGTCTACCGTCCCCACCGAGCAGTCCGGGCATCCCGACTTGATCGTGGACACATACTGGTCTGTCGCAATCTTGAGCGAGCCCACGTCCGGGACGTTCACGATCAGCGACTTGCCCTGTCCCTGCGAGTCCGCGATGAAGAAGTTCGCGATCGCGCTCGCCTGAGCTCGAGCGTCGGCGGGCCCGTCAAGCGATCCTGCGGGGACGATCGGGTTCGCTGTCGTCTCACCGACAGCGATCGGGATGAGCGGCACGCCGGCCCTCTGGAACGCAGGGATCTGACTCCCCCAGACGGCCTCCGGTATGCCGGCGAAGGCCACGCCCACCGGCTTCGGGTTCATCTCAAGAGCCTGCTGCATGCCAGCGATAAGCGTCGCCGGGTCCGCAAGCTTGATCGGCTGGTTCTTGTATTCGAGACCCGCAACCTTCGCAGCCTCGCCCATACCCTTGGCGAGCACCTGGCACAGACCRTTCTCGCAAGAGAGAAAGACGAGCGTGCCTCCCTTGGCCGGAGCGCTCTTCAACGGCTCGGTCACTCCAACGGACGTCGGGGTCCGCAGCAGCCTCGCCACCTCTGCCTGGGCTGCCGCCAGCACGGCGGAGCCCCTTCCCGCCGTGGTCGGGGTGACGACGTCCTTGCCTGCGTCGTCGGAGCTGGAGCATCCGACCAAGGCGAGAACTAAAAAGGTCGCGGCAGCAACAACTGCTGCTGCCGGACGCAGGATGCCGCGCCGCGAGAGCGGTGCGGGCGTGGACACGTGGGACATTGAGCTCCTCTTACCTGGACCGATGGTGCCGGTCGCCTACTCACAGCGCTGAGCCGGCCGCAGGTGAGGGGAGTGACGGCCGTCACAGATTTTTCGTCAAATCTATATTTGTTTTGAACGTTGTCAAGCAGCACAGGAACGCCCCCGATGCCAGGTTCTGTCCGCCGGACGGCCGAGAGCAGCCGGCAGCGCGGTAGATGTCAAGTCAAATGAGACAGTTGGTCGTTACTCGGTTGGCTTGGGACTGGCTGGTTGATCCACACGGTCT
>NZ_MOME01000084.1:0-5090 GCF_001983005.1 Protofrankia sp. BMG5.30
ACAGGACACGGCCCATGATCTGGTCGGCGACCTCGACGACCGTCGCGTGCTTCCCCAGCCGCACCGCGGTCGCGGCGACTTCCAGCCCGATGAAGCCGCCTCCGACGACCACCACGCGCGCAGCCTGTTCCAGGCGAGCTTTCACCTCGTCGGCTTCGTCGAGGGTGCGCAGGGACAGCACACCCTCGAGATCGGCGCCCTCCAGCCGAAGTCGCCGGTTCCTTGCGCCGGTCGCAAGCACAAGATCATCGTAGGTCAGGGCTTCGCCGTTCTGAAGCAGGACCCTGCGATCACCGGTATCCAGATGTGTGACGCGTGTACTGGTACGCATCTCGATACTCTGTTCCTCGAACCACGACGCCGGCCGCAGCCACAGGGCGTCACGCGAGGCCTTGCCGGTCAGGTGTCCCTTGGACAGCGGAGGTCGCTGGTAGGGCAGGTGGGCCTCCGCACCGACGAGGACGATGCGGCCGGTGAAGCCCTCCTCGCGCAGCGACGACGCAATCTGACAGCCGGCCTGGCCGGCACCGATCACTACGACCGTCGAAGAGCCCATCAGTACTGGGTCTCCGGGCATCGGACCACGATGCCGTCCAGGTCGGGACCCAGAGGCAGTTGGCACGACAGTCGGCTACCGGTTTCCCGCGGGGCGGCGGTGAAGTCGAGCATCTCCTRCTCGTCGTCGCTGACGGGCGGCAGCCGGTCGATGTGCTCCTCGGCGACGTAGACGTGGCAGGTCGCGCAGGCGAGCGTCCCCCCACATTCGGCAACGATTTCCGTGACGCCATGCGCGACAGCCGCCTGCATGACGCTGGTGCCATCACCTACATCAACGGYGATCGCGTCACCGTTGGGACGTAGGAAGGTCACCTTTGGCACTGGGTCGTCTCCTCACCGCGTAGACGTGGCGACATGGTACTGCTCAACGGATTCTAATTGTAATTTGGCGTCTTGTCCATGGTGTTGAGCTAGCCAGCGAATTCTGTGTAGAATCTTGACGAGATTAGAATGTGATGTACGATACACATGCTCGGGCAGAGGTCGGAGCGGGTCGCAAGCGGCTCGGCGACCGCCAAGGGACTCTGCCATGCCGGCCACCCACAGGAGGATGATCATGACGAGTTCCGCCGAGGCCTCGCAGAACGAGCCTCAGGAAGTCGTCCACTTCACGCCGTTGGACCCGACCCTGGCGGACGACTTCTGGCCGAGGATGAACAACTTACGCGACCGCTACCCGGTCGTGTGGAGCGACCAGCCCTGGAGCGACAAGGCCGCCGGATTCTGGGTGGTCAACGACTACGCCGACGTCATGGCGGCCGGCGTGAACTGGAGGGCCTTCAGCAACGCCCAGGGTGCGGCCCCCGTGCAGTTCGACCTTGACATCCTGCGCATGATCCCGCTGGAGACCGACCCTCCACTGCACCGCGGTATCCGACGTCTACTCAACCCGTTCTTCACGGCAGAGGCTCAGCAGGCCGGTGAGGCGGGTATCCAGGAGAAGGTCGACACGCTGCTCGGCCGCTGCATCGCCAAGGGCGAGGTCGACTTCATCTCAGAGTTCACGCAGGCGCTGCCTCCTCTCGTGTTCTTCGAGACCTATCTCGAGCAGCAGGAATCGGAGATCGGCTGGGTGCTCGAGATTCTCAACACCCTCCTGACCCAGCCCGAGAAGGCGCTGGAGGTTGCTCCTCGGCTGCTGGRCTGGGGCGCAGAGCTGCTCGTCAAGCGCCGTGAGCAGGGCCGGCGTGACGACCTCGCTGGTGTCATCGCGCACATGGGGCTGGAGGGGAGCGACGACGGCCTGGAGCTGAGTGAGAAGCAGCGCATCGAGACGCTGAACCTTATGATCATGGCCGGCATGGAGACGACGATGGGCGCTCTGGGTAGCATTGCAGTGCGTCTCGCGACCGACCAGGCTCTGCGCGCCGAGCTCGCGACCGCTGACGACAAGCGCCTCGGCCGCGTTGTCGACGAGTTCCTTCGCTTTGAATCACCCGTTCCGACAGCGGGCCGGACGCTCACCGAGGATGTTGAGATGAGTGGCTGCCCCATGCATGGCAGCGACCGCGTCCTCCTCAACTGGGCCGCGGCCAACCGCGACCCCGCGCAGTTCAAGAACCCGGACGCTCTGGATTTCGAGCGCCAGAATGTTTCTTCGCACGTGGCCTTCGGTGCCGGCATTCACCGCTGCCTCGGCAACCATCTCGCGCGCCGAGAGATCAAGGCCAGTATCAAGGCGATCTCTCAGCTGGCGACCTTCGAGGTGTCCCAGGACGATTTCACGCCCTCGTACCGCCCGGCCTTCGCGCGCGGGCCCATCAGCCTGCCCGTCCGCCTGGCTCGCTAGATCTTTCGTGTGTTCGTGCGTCGGGCGCCACATCACAGCCGTCTCCAGCAGCGCTGTCCACGACACGACCCCGCTATCCGGTTGTAAGTGCGCGGAGTTGCAGTGGATGCATCATTCGGCAGGTTCTGTGATCGCGGCGCGGCAGGAGTTCCGGTGTCTGCTGGGCTTCTCGCCACGCCATGACCACGTGATCGTCATGTCATTTGACCTGCCAATATGACATGAAGGATGCGTTTGGCAACACAGTGTTGTGTCCGGTTTCCTTGCGTTCGGTGCCGCAATGTGGCGGCTGGTGCAACGGGCAAGGAGGCGCCGGTGGCGTCGAGGACTGCGGGGAGCGCGGCGCTGGTGCTTGTCGACGGCGCGACACCGCCGCGGGCAGAGCCGGCGTTGTTCGACGCGATGCTGGCGGGCTGGCGTCGCCAGCAGGTCAGCCGCCGGCTGGGATCGTCGATTATCGACGGGCGGGAACGGGTGGTGCGCCGGTTCCAGGAGGCCACCGGTGGCTGGCCGTGGTCGTGGACAGCGGCCCAACTGGAGGCGTGGTTGGCCCGGGTGCTCGACGGCGCGGGCGGRCCGGGCCGGTGAGCGCGCGGGTCGGCTATCACTGGCATCTGCGCCGGCTGATGGCCGACCACGGGCTGTTCGCCACGACCGCGCTGGTGCCGCTGCTGGCAGAGCGGGGGTCCGGCTGTCGCGCGAGCAGGTCTACCGGCTGGTCACCGGCACCCCGGAGCGCCTGTCGCCGGCCACGCTCGCCGCGTTGTGCGACATCTTGGGCTGCGCGCCCGGGGATCTCGTCGAGCCCTACCGACAACAGACCCGGCGCGCGAGCGCGCCCGCGGCGCTGCCCACGGCGGATTCCCCGACGCCGCCCCGGCCACGGCGGGCCCAGGTCGCCGGCCCGCCCGCACCGAGAACGTGATGGGCGCGGTGGCGGGGATGGACGCGGCCGCGCGCCGCCGACCCGTCGCTGCCCGCCGACGTGGTTCAGGGCGCCGTTCAGGCCATGAACGGCGCGGCGCTGCGCAGCCTGGCCGAGGCACTTGCCGCGGGTCCGGCCGCACTGTCGACCGGCGCGCCGCCGGCGGTGGGACGGCTGGTGACCGAGCTGATCGCCCTCGGCTCGGCCCTGCCGGCACCGGCGTGCTCGGTCTGCGGCCGCGCCGACCGTCCGCTGACCCGCGACGGCCAGGCCGGGTTGTGTCCCCGCTGCCGGCACCGCCAGCTGGCCACCGCCTGCGCGCGCTGCGGGGTGGTCAAACCGGTCGCTACCCGCGACACGCGGGGGCAGCCGTTCTGCGCGCGCTGCGCGGACCGGCCACGACGTCCCTGCGGTGTCTGCGGCGCCGTCCGCGCGATCGCGCGGCAGGCCCGCGACAGCCAGCCCGACACCTGCGTGAACTGCTTCCGGCTCCCGGCCGCGATCTGCGCGGTATGCGGGCGGCGCCGTCCCTGCGCCTTCGCCGCCACCGACGCGCCGATCTGCACGTCGTGCGCCCCCCGCCGCGCGCACTGCGGCGCCCACCGTCCACCCGCGGCCCGCTGGCCCGAGGGCCCGGTCTGCGACCCTTGCTGCACCGCGGCGCTACGCCCCCGCGGGGCATGCGCGTCCTGCGGGACCACCCGCCGGCTCGTGCACCCACCCGGCCCGGACGCCACCACCTGCGCCGACTGCGCCGGCCTACCCGTCACCCACACCTGCGCCGACTGCGGCATCGAGGACAAGCTGTTCGCGCGCGGCCGCTGCGCGTCGTGCACCCTGAGCCGGCGAGCCGGCGCGCTGCTCAGCGCCGGTCCGGTACCGGCGAGGTCCCCACGGCCGGGGTCCACCAGGCCATCTGCGCGAGCCCCACCCCTCGCAGCGCGCTGAACTGGCTGCGCACCGGCGCCGGCGCCGCGCTGCTCGCCGACCTGGCCACCGGCCGGCTGCCGGCCACCCACGAGGCGCTCGACGCCCACCCCCGCCGCGCCGCCGACTACCTGCGCACCCTCCTGGTCACCCACCAGGTACTCCCGGCCCGCGACGAGGCACTCACTCGCGCCGAGCAGCGTCTGACCCGCCAAATCGCCGACGTCAACCCGCCCGAGCACCGCCGGCTCTGACCACCTACACCACCTGGCGGGTCCTGCACCGGCTACACCGACGCGCCGACCATCGCCGCGGCCCGAGCACCCCGACCAGCCACGCCGAGAACCGGGTCCACGCCGCGATCCACTTCCTGGCCTGGCTGCACGAACACGGCACCGCCCTGGCCGATCTCGACCAGCGCACCCTCGCCCTCTGGCTGACCACCAGCGGCCCGCCYCCCCCTCACAGCTGGGGAATTTCGTGATCGTCCACACTGCGAAGCTGAGGGTTGTGCGGACGCTGGCGCGGATGTCGTGCTGGCTACGCCCACGACCGACCCAACGACGTGCGCGGCATGGTTGTCGCCCGAGCGATCGTCACAGAGCTGGCTGGCTCCACCTCGCACGCCGCGGTGGTCAGTCAGGAGCGGGACCGGCTGTGCGTTGTGGGCTGCGAGGCGGGATTCCTTGCGGATCTCGTCGGGCGCGAAGTGATCGTCGAYGGAGGTGCTGGGTCGTACACGAGGGTCGCCTTGCGGTTGTCCCCCCGGGGTCCGGCGGTGATCCCGACCTGAGCCTGCTGACGCAGTGGCTCGGGGCCGAGTCGACCGCCACGCCCCTCTGTGTCAGTCTCGGGTGAGACATCCGCTGGGTGCGGGTTGGCTACAGAGGG
>NZ_MOME01000085.1:0-4991 GCF_001983005.1 Protofrankia sp. BMG5.30
ATCCCACCCCGAGCAGTCCACGCGGACCGCGGCGGGGCGATGGTCTCCAAACCTGTGTCCGAACTTCTCGTCGACCTGGGCGTCCACCGGTCTCATTCCCGACCGCGGACCTCGAATGACAATCCCTACTCGGAGGCGCAGTTCAAGACACTCAAGTACACGTTCGATTTTCCGGAAAGGTTCGGGTCGCTGGCGGATGCCCGGGTCTTCTGCGAGGGGTTCTTCACCGCCTACAATCACGACCACCGCCATTCCGGGATCGGGTTCCACACGCCCGCCTCGGTGCACTTCGGTACCGCCAAGCAGCTCCAKGCCCRCCGRCAGGCCACCCTCGACCGTGYCYGCGCAGYGCACCCCGAGCGGTTCGCGCGCCGGCCACGGCCACCCCGTCTACCCGAGACCGTGTGGATCAACCAGCCAGTCCCAAGCCAACCGAGTAACGACCAACTGTCTCATTTGACTTGACATCTACCGGTAGGGACCCCGAAGCTGGTCGGCGATCGACCAGATGAAACTACCGAGGGTGCTCACAGGGCTCCTTGAGGGGATCTCACGCGAAGACGGAGTGCTGGACGCCCGCGCCCGGGCCATGGGCCACCGGCGCCGCCGCGTTCGGGGCCGAAGTTCCTGGCCAGCCCGTTCCAGCAGCCGAGCAGTGTGGCGGACTCGTCGATTCTGATCTCACCAGACTCGGACATGGCCTGCTGGAAGTTCTTGGCGAGGTACCGCTGTCGACGGCGAGGACCAGCACCTTGTCATCGGCGAGCAGKCGGTGAAGCCGCTCTGGCCACGGTTCGCGGTGACCAGGTCGATCCCGACGTCGGTCACCCCGGCACGGCCAGGCCAGGCCGTCCACTGCCAGACCTCGGAGACACCCCGGGTCGGTCTCCAGATATGCCTTGATCAGCCGCTCGAACTTATCGCCGTTGTCCCGCTCGTCCAGCGACGCGGCACGAGGGTCCCCCGGCAGCTCGCGAAGCGTGATCCCCACGGGTGACAGTCTGCCGCACAGGTCTGACAATCACGCCAAGACCCTTGCGACACGGTCAGCACCGGCTGCGATGCGACAGAACATGCCCGGTGGGCTTGGTCCGCGGCTCCGTGATCGTCCACCGCAGGCTGCTCGCCCCGCGTAGTTCACTCTCGCGTGCGTGTCGCGCCGAGAAACCGGTCTGACTGACGGAGGGGCTACGCCGGCTCGGTGTCCCGAGCGGCCTCGCCAGCCTGCYCGCTCCAAACCCGATCTGGCACCCGCTTGGCTGGGCCATCCGCACCTCGGCCACTGCGGAGCCTCACGCAACCACGAGCACCAACGGTCAMCATCGGAGCCGGCCCCACCGGAAGCCCGGCATTGTGCGAACCAGCCCGCCATGCCCGCTGACCTGCATCTGTGAACTGTCGGCGATCGCACCGATCGATAGGTGTGACCTATTTGCCCAGGTMGGAGGCTAGCTACGGAGCGTGGTGGGGCGGGTGGGACTCGAACCCACGACCGACGGATTATGAGGGCTTCAGCACATGATCCACCGGCGTCCGTAGACGTCCGCTGGTGCTGGTCACTGGGTGGACCTCGTCCGCCGGGCTCTGTCCGCGTCCGGGCTCGTCCACCCACTTGGCTGCCACCGTGGCTGCCGACGGCGGTGGACCACGCCCCGTTCTGACCAACCGTACCGCACTGGAAAAAGTCGYCCGCCAAAGGCATTCGGCAGCCTACGATCGCAGAGAACGAGGGAGGCGACCCGACAGCCAAATTACCTATTTTCAAGAACCTCGGCGAAGTTATGATCCGTCGATCTCATCAATCCACTCTTGCGGAATTAGCTTCTCTCCTCCGCGCCATCTATGAACGACAGAGTCCTGAAACCATTCCTCCGGCAGGTTCGCGTGATCACACACAATCACCTGCATATTTGGTGCCAACTCGTTCACAGTATTGTACATGAGACGGTACATTCGCCTCACCGCCGCCTGGTCTGCATCGTCTTCGAGAGTGCCAGAGTTCTGCGCGACCTCGGACCGATACCATGCCTGTGACGGTTGATCAAGCATCAGTATGCGCGGAACGGGTCGTTCTCGCCTCACGAAATATCGGTGCAGAGCGAGATGGGCGACAAGATGATAGCCAACCCAATTTTCGCCGCTTCCAATACGGAACAGCGGAGCAGGGCCATCTTCGGTGTCCGCGACGACCGTAAGTCGATTCATGTCGATCCGGACGTTTCCACTACCGTGTTCAAGYTCCAGATCAGTTGCCCATCGTGTCATGTCCTGGCTAATCGCCACCAGGCGCGAAGTCAACTGTTCCCTTTCCTCATCTGGATCGAGTTCCGCCTCTAGACTGTCGACCTGTGCCCTCAGCCCGTCGCGAATACGCCTAAGGTTACTCAATTCCGACTCGGAGGAACCTTCCATAGTTGACAAAAAGCTATGGATTCGTCCTCTCATGAAATCCACACGAGATCGATCGGGTAGTGCTTGGGACACTGTCTGTGCCGACACGATCGACTCAAGGGCTCGCTCGATCGTGCGAACCTGATCGCGCATGGAAGCCAAGTCGCCATCCAGTCTCAAAAGGGCCGCACGACGAGACGGCCTCGCCGCGTCTACTCCTCTTAGATCATTATTCAGGCGCTCAAGGCTCTGCTGAAGTTGAAGGGGGATAGGGTCCGGTTCCGTTAGTGCCGAACCACAGATGGGGCAAAGCGACCCGGGACTACTCTCTTGATCCGAAGACTGGGTTGGAAAAAGATTCAAACTCGTTAGTCGTGCCACGTGACTTCTCGCCGCACCAACATAGTCTKTTTCGCTTCTATCTTGCGCCAGAAGCAGATCCCGATCAACMGACATAGCTCGCATCTGCCCGCGGAGTCGATCTCTGTCGTTCTGAAGATTGGCGAGGCGTTCGGCTATAGCGGATCCTGCAGCATCTGGTTCCTGCGTCGCCGTGACAGCTGCCTGGAGCCTTCTCACCATCTCAACTCGGCTTGGTGGCTGCTCTGGTTCAACCATACCCAGCGCATAGGCCTCCCGCCAGATTGCCCCGAGGCCTATATCGGTCGAACGCGCGGCCTCTTCGGCTTGTCGAAGCGTATTCTCCGCTCGACGAAGGTCACGACGTGCAGCCACCAGTTGTGCCCGTTTGAGCGCCTGGTCAGAAGCCACAGCGCCGACGAAGTAGGGTATCGTGTCCTTCAGGGTCTGAGAAATTCCTGGTTCGCCCTGGCGATGGAAGAGAAGATTTCGATCAGCTACCTCACCTTGCCGCTGTAGGCATAGAAGCGCCGCGTGGCCAATATTCACCTCGTATGGAGATCGGGCGGAATATGTCGCTGGCTCGAACTGGTTCTCTTCGATTCCAATTCTCCGGCCGAGTTGCTCCCGAACGCTGCGCGAGTCCGTATTTACAACCAGGCGAGAGGAGTCCAAAGGCTCCAATCCTGATCCAAACTCGAGCATTGCCTGCTGAGTCGTCGCCCGACCAGGAAGAGGCCTCGGACGAGCTACGAAGGCACGGCCACCTTCCAATTCGAACAGCACCCCATACCAGGCGACCGTTCGAGTAATCGGGCCGACAGGCATTTGCATTTCGTCGCGACCAAGGCAGTATTCAACGATATCCAGCAGAGCACTCTTGCCGGTCTTGCTGTCGCCAGTGACGATATTGAGAGCACCCGGAGAGAATCGTATAACCCGTCGACCTCCCGACGAATTATACAGTGYGATCGCAAGTATCTGCATGACAGTTAAGGYTCCACCCCTAGAACAGCGAATATAGTCACGGGACTATTAACCTTGCCGAACCATCGGCCCAAGAGATTCGCCTTACGAACCAGCTCACCGACCTCGTCCGCGACTTCAGTGCCCCTCTTCCGCCTGAGTTGATGCCCTAGCAACCGTCCGCCATCGATCTCCAATATACCGTGCACCAGTCCGAACCGAATTCCCTCTCTGACCGGTTCGACAAGACCGCGGGCACGTAGTGGGAATCCTGCGCGGATAGTCGGGTTTCGAGATACCCAGGTCGTCAGATGGGTCGCGGTACTCGCCGRCAGCGCCTCACGGCTTCCGCGATGCAGCACCAAAGGAGCTGCAACGAAGGCCATTGGCCAAGGCATCGCCTCGTTCGCCTCTCGGCGGTAACCGCTAGCAGTCGAGGCCGTGACTACCGCCAGCAATGCCGGATTTAGCATGGCCTGTACTACCTTCGGCCGATCCCCCCACGCTGCCAATGGCCACAGCCTTTCACCTTTATCTAGCCCTATCCGTTAGGATACTGGAACTTTTAGGAGCATTTCAAGACGGCTCCTGAAATCGGGATGCCAGCCAATCTTTCCGACATCAGCTAGGCCGTGGCGCATTCCTCGCACGAAGAATGGATCATCATACYGAGGGCGGACGCGAAGTTCAGTTCGATCGAGAAGTTGATGTAGCATCGACCGACCCGCAGCCCGCATGGTTTTCTCATCCGCAGCATCGCCAAGTTCGACCTTCATCCACTCGAATTGCCCCTCCCATTCGGCGATCAGGTTCGCCTCAAGGATTTCAATCTCGGCGATTCCAATTAGATCCTCAGCGACCCATCGCGTCTCGTGCACGAACGCGCGGTAATAATCAACGATCGCCAATTGCAAATTCCGGGGAGGGTATTCTACCCAGTGCATCTGTCGGACGAAGACACGGTCTTCATGTTCGCCCGAGAGACTTTCTATGTCGACCTCGGTTCGCTGAACTAAGGTAGGTAGATTCTCGGCCGTGAATTTGTCGCGAATCTCGCCGATGGCGGTTCTGGYAGCGCCTACCCCGACGCTCCTGCGTCGCCCTTGAAGGAGCGCTAGAGCCTGGTCATCCCACCATTTCCAGACCAGTGCGAGGAAGATGTCTTCATGTCCCGTCGGAAGTGACCAGTAGCAATGCCGCTAAGATAAGATCCGCCCGGTGATCATTATCGTTGGAGCGAAACGCACGCCTCCGTCGGATGACTTCTTGGTCGG
>NZ_MOME01000086.1:0-4980 GCF_001983005.1 Protofrankia sp. BMG5.30
AGATCCCGGCCGGTCCGCTGGCGTTCCGCAGCGGCCGGCAGCCACAGCCGCTGAGCGAACTCGAACGCGCCCTGGTGCTGGCCACCGTGACCGGCGTGACCGGCTGGCACTTCGGCATCAGCCACCATCCCGGCTACGCGCCCGCGTTCCCCAACTACAGCGGGTCGGCGAGTGGGCGCGCCTTCCCGTCGGCCGCCGGGTTCCACACGGCCGAGTTCTTCTTCACCGACGACACGGGCACCTACTTCCTGCCCACCCGGGACGCGCCGCCCGACGTCGCGGTCGTCGACGGCCAGGTCGACATCGACGACTGGCTCGCGGCCACCGTCGCCCGCTACCGGCAGCTGTCACCCGAGCGGATCCACCTGCCGCGCGAGGAGCCCTACCTCGAAGGCCACAACACCTGGATCGTCAACCATCCCGGCTCGCTGCTCGTGATCCCGGTCGCCGACCTCGCCCAGCACCTGCTCGCCAACCTCGCGTTCTTCCTGCAGAACGGGTACGCCGTCTACGACGACGTCAACCATCGGGCCATCCCCGGCGTGAAGGAGTTCGGCGAGCTGCGCCACGCCGACGAGCCGTTCCCACTGTCGTTCGTCGAGCAGTACACCCTCGCCGAGGCCAGCGCCGAGCTGATCACCAGCGTCTACAACGGCCACCTGCTGCTCGGCGCGCTCGGCCTCGGCGGCTGGACCTTCGACGGTGTCGACCGGCTGAGCATCCTCGGCGCCTCCGGCAACCCGCACGTCCCCGGCCTCGGCTTCCACGTCCAGACCGACGAGCGGTGGGCCCTGCCCAACCCCACCGGCCTGCCCGGCGTCTTCGAGACGCTCTCGCGCCCCCACGTTCCCGACATCGCCACCGCCGTCCGCCTGTTCGCCGAACGCAAGTACGCCGCCGGCGGGCCGTTCCACCCCGACACCCCGGGGCCGTGGCGGGACACCCCCGCGGTGCGCTCCGCCGCCGCGCCCCACGACCAGCGCTTCCTCGACCTGCTCACCGTCGAGGCCAGCTACATCGACGACACCTTCGGCAAGCTGCCCGGCACCGTCCCGACCGTCCACATCCTCAACTACCTACAGGCCCAGCACCTCGACACCGACTTCTACGACCGGCACTTCACCCCCGGCGCCTACCTGCCCACCCACGCCCACCACCAGGACACCTGGCACTGAGCGACATCCCCGCGGCCAGCCCCTGCCCGAGCCAGAGGGGCGGGGCTATTGAAGCTGTTGGTCACGCTGGCGACTCGCGGTCCGCGCGCCTGCGCGAAAGCAGCACCTGAAAACGACGTCGAATGATCTTTCGTCATCCTGATCGTGGGAGTGGGCCGTCGCTGGGAGATCCGTCGGACGATGTGACGCGGGCAGCCGGCGCGGCGGTCCACCGGATCTTCTTCCAGTCCCAGGAATTTGTCACATTCTGTCACGTGAGGCGCTCCCGCCCGGCATTCCGGCGCGCCGACGGTGGCTGCGACACTCGGCACCACCGGGCGCAGAGCGGGGCAGGACGGTGAACTGGGCCTTAACGCGCAACAGCTGAGGCCTGATTGGGCCCGCCGCCATCCGGATTCTCGGCTAGGGTCGGCTGGCGTGGGATGCGTCGGGGCCCGATGACAGCGGGCGCGATCGCCGGATGACGCGATCGGATGGGGGCAGACACAGCCCCGCGCTCTACGTGGTGGCCGCCTTCGCGGGGGCGATCGTGGTCGGGACGCTCGTGCTGATGATCCCTTACGCCCGTGCGGGGCATGGCAGCGCGCCCCCGCTCGTGGCCCTGTTCACCGCGACGTCGGCGGTGTGCCTGACCGGCCATGTCGTGGTCGACACCTCCAGTTACTGGACCCCGTTCGGCCAGGCCATGATCATATTACTGGTCCAGGTCGGTGGTTTGGGGATCATGACCGCGGCGTCCCTGCTCGCGCTGCTCGTCAGCCGCCGGCTCGGTCTGCGTGGCAGGCTCCTGGCCGCCAGCGAGACCAGGACGCTGGGTCTGGGGTCCGTGCGCCGGGTCGTGGTCGGCGTCGTCGCGCTCAGCATGATCGTGGAGGCGGCGGCCGCGGTCGCGCTCACCCTCCGGTTCTGGACGGCGTATGACACCGCGTTACGTTCGGCGGTCTGGCAGGGGATCTTCCATGCGGTGTCGGCGTTCAACAACGCCGGGATCGCCCTGTTCCCGAACAACCTGGCATCGTTTGCCACGGATCCTGTGATCAGCCTGGTTGTGCTGGTGGCCTTCGTGCTGGGCGGCCTTGGTTTCCCGGTTCTGTTCGAGCTGCGCCGCACCTGGCGGCGACCACGACGGCTCTCCCTGCACTCGAAAATCACCCTTTGGACGACCGCGGTGCTGGCTGCCGTCGGCGTGGGCGCCCAGCTGGCGCTCGAGTGGACGAATCCGGCAACGCTCGGGCCACTGGCGGTACCGCAGAAAGCGCTGGCCGGTCTCTTCCAGGGTGTGAGCCCGCGCAGCGCCGGGTTCAACACGCTCGACTTCGGGGCGATGAACGAGACGACGTGGCTGGTGACCGATGCCCTGATGTTCATCGGCGCCGGGTCGGCGGGCACCGGCGGCGGTATCAAGGTGACCACGTTCGCGATTCTCGGTTTCATGATCATTGCGGAGGCGCGTGGCGCGAACGACGTGAGTGTTGCCGGGCGGCGGGTGGCGCCGGCCGCGCAGCGCCAGGCGCTGGCGGTGGCCCTGCTCGGCGTCGGAGTCTCCTTCCTCGGTGCCCTGGTACTGCTCGAGACCAGCGGCATCGTCCTCGACCAGGTGCTGTTCGAGGCGGTGTCCGCGTTCGGCACGGTCGGCCTGTCCACCGGGATCACCGCTGGGCTGCCCGGCCCGGCTCAGGCCGCGCTGATCGTGTTGATGTTCATCGGCCGGATCGGGCCGGTCACCGCGGCCTCGGCGCTGGCCCTGCGCCAGCAGGTCCGGTTCTACCGCCTACCAGAGGAGCGACCCATCGTTGGCTAGGTTTCAACCGGACGCCGTCCTCGTCATCGGGCTGGGCCGGTTCGGCAGCGCACTCGCTGGCACGCTTGTCGGGTTGGGCCATCAGGTCCTCGGTGTCGACACCGACCGGAAGATCGTTCAGGAGATGAGCTCGCAGCTCACCCACGTGGTCGAGGCCGACACCACCAGCGAGGAGGCGCTGCGCCAGATCGGTGCGGGTGACTTCAACCGGGCGGTTGTCGCGATCGGCAGCGACGTCGAGGCGAGCATCCTCACCACCTCGTTACTCGTGGACTTCGGCATCGCCCAGATCTGGGCGAAGGCCGTCAGCCGGGCGCACGGCCGGATCCTCGACCGGGTCGGTGCCCACCGCGTCGTCTACCCGGAACACGACATGGGCGAGCGGGTCGCCCACATGGTCACCGGGCGGATGGTCGACTACGTCGAACTGTCCGACAACTACGCGCTCGTCGAGACCCGTCCGCCGGCCGACATCGTGGGAAAGCCACTCGGCCAGACCGGAATCCGCAGCCGTCACGGCGTCACGGTCGTCTGTATAAAACACGTCGGCGCGGACTTCGACTACGCCCACCCCGACACGGTCGTCAAAGCCGACGATCTCATCGTCGTTCTCGGGCCGATCCAGAAGGCGGTCCGCTTTGMCCAGACCCGGAACGGATGACACAGCCCGCGGCGGTGGGACAGACGGCTGGGCGTCCACAGTCGTCGGCCACCCGTCACATCGTCCGGTAGATCTCCCGGCGGTGGCCCACTCCTACGACCAGGATGATGAGCTGCCCGTCCAGGACGTCGTAGATGATCCGGTAGTCGCCGACCCGCAGCCGATAGCGGTCCTCGTATCCGGCGAGCTTCTTCACGTGTGCGTCCGGGCGGCGCGGATCGTCCCCGAGCGGGCTGAGGGCCCGCAGGATTGTCAGCGCGACCGGTTGTGGGATGGCTCGTAGTTGCCTGACCGCCCGTTCGCGCCATCGGAACGCGTACTTCATGCGACGCCCTGGTCGGGCTCGTCCTCGAATATCGCGGCGATGGCCTCGGCCATGCTGTAGGTGGGGGCGTCGGGGTTCTCCGCCAGGTCGCGGTCGGCATCCCGGGCGAAATATCGGTCTATGGCGTCTTCAAGGGCGTTGAAGTCCTCGATGGGGACGACCGCGGCCACGGCCTGGCCGTTGCGCGTGATGATGGTGGGCGTTCCACCCTGGGCGCGCGTGATGACTTCGGCGAAGTGGGCGCGGGCATCCCTCGCGCTCARCTCGTTCTGACTGTCGTCCACACCAGAAGTGTACCCAGAATTGTGTACGCAGAGACTCTCCGGATGGGGCGGCCCGCCCGCCGCTCGCGCACCGTCCGTGATCGCGAGGTTGCCCGGCCCGGCCGGCACATGTCCGAGGTGGGGCAGGGCCCGGCCTGTCCCACCTCGTCAAGGACGACACCCTCACGGGCGGTATCGGCGTTGTCCGCTGGGATGCTCTGTCCGTGGGCAGGCAACGCGTCGCGGACGGGGCTGGTCCCAGCGGCCCGGCCGACGGATCCGCGTGCCGATCGGATCACCAAGGGATATCAGGGGATCTGAATCAGCTACTATGAATCTTCATGCGGGTGATGACGGCTTCCGAGGCGTCCCGAAACTTCAGCGCGCTTCTCGACGACGCCGAACACGGTGAGACGATCATGGTCACCCGTAGCGGTCGGCGCGTCGCTGTGATCATGCCGGCGCCGCAGGGCAACGGGGAGGCGTTGGCGCGTCCCGGGTGGGCAGGAAGTAGGTGCCCGTGTCGTCGGTGAAGAAGAACTCGGCCGTGTGGAACCCGGCGGCCGACGGGAAGGCGCGCCCACTCGCCGACCCGCTGTAGTTGGGGAACGCGGGCGCGTAGCCGGGATGGTGGCTGATGCCGAAGTGCCAGCCGGTCACGCCGGTCACGGTGGCCAGCACCAGGGCGCGTTCGAGTTCGCTCAGCGGCTGTGGCTGCCGGCCGCTGCGGAACGCCAGCGGACCGGCCGGGATCT
>NZ_MOME01000087.1:0-4360 GCF_001983005.1 Protofrankia sp. BMG5.30
ATCATCGGACGCTGGTCCGACCGTTCACCGACGTCCGTACCCCGGACCACGACAACCGGCCGACTGGCGTGGTGCACCAGACCCTGGCTGACCGAGCCGACGAGCAGACGGCCCAGCGGCCCGTGCCCGGCGGCGCCGACGACGGTCATCGCGGCCTGTTCGCCGTGTTGGAGCAGCGCGCTGACCGTGTCGGTGTTCACGACGCGCGTGCTCACCTCGACCGGCGGGTCGGGCATGGGCACCCGGGCGACGCTACGGTCCAGCATCTCGGCCGCCGCCCTGGTGAGTCCCCTGTGGCTGGCGGCCGTCGCCTCTCGGTAGACGTTGCGGGGCAGGCCGTCCGCGGTCCAGGCCAACAACGCCGTCACCGGCCGGCACTCCAGCGCGGCCGTGCGGTAGGCCCAGCGCAACGCCGCCTCGGACCCGGCCGACCCGTCGACGCCGACGAGCACCGGTGCCCTGCGTTGTGCATCCACCATGCATCCTCCCTACCCACGGCATAGCGGACGGCCTCGATCGGAGCGGGATGGGATCGACAGGCCAGGCCGCACCCGCGGTACGCCCTGGTGGCGCGCGGTGTGCCGGTCGACGCCGGGTGATGTCCGGTCGGAAACGACCGGTCGGAAAGACGCGCCTGCCCGGCAGGTCGCCACCATGGGCGGGCGGGTCAGCGGGGTCCGTTCGCCCGCGGGTAGCGCAGCAGGGCGCCGAGGCCCTCGGACGGCCCGTCCGCGAAGCCGGCGGGCAGGACCCGGACCGCCGCGCCGGTGCCCCACGCGGCGCGCACGGCCACGTCCGCCAGCCTGCCAGCGGTCGGCCGGCCGACCCGGCCGGCCAGCATGCCCGCCTCGGCGGTGACATCGGCCGGATCCGGTCCGAACCACGCGACCCGTTCGTCCCCGGGGTCGTCCACGACGAGCAGGGTCCGTGCCTGGGAACGGGCGAGCACGTCGAGAGCCGCGGTGGCCCCGTCGGCCGCCCGCCCGTGCGCACGGTCCTCGGCGAAGCGGGCGAGCAGACCGGTGGTCCGGGCCCGGGCCTCGGCCTCGGCCAGCTCGCGCACCTGGCGGTCGTGCAGCCGGTCACCCCGGCTGGGGTGCCGTCCGCCGTGCTCAAGCTGGCGCACCAGCGGGACGACCCGGGGCGGCAGGTGCTCACGCAGCAGCTGCACCGCCCGCACGTCTCCCGCCAGGACGACCAGCGCGGCGTCCACCTGCTCGACCAGCGCCGTCACCGCCTTCGCGACCTGTGCCGCGTTGTGCGCCCACGAGTCCTCGGCGCGATGCTGGTAGCGGCGCTGCGACCAGCCGCCGGGGGCGTTGCGCTCGATCTCGTCGTCGCTGCCCGTGACCTCGCCGGCGAACCGCGGCCCGTCGACGTCCACCCGCAGGTCGGCGCCTGTCCGGTCGGTGARCACGACCACACAGGGCACCGTGCGCTGCCAGCAGGCGAGCAGGGGCAGCACGCAGGGCAGTGGCCCCCACACGGCCCGGTCGTCCAGCTGCCCGCGCAGCCGCCGCTCCCAGGCGACCCGGCCATCGGCGGCGAACACCGCGAGAGCGGCATTGTCCGGCCCCAGGCGGGCCACCGTCTCGTCCACCGCGCCCAGCGTCGCGCCGTCCGCCCCGGCCGTGGCCAGCTGATCGCGCAGGCCGCGCCACCGCAGCGCCCGCTCCGGCACGACATCGTCGAGCTCACCCGACAGATCCAGGTAGAGCGTTACGAAGGGGCCGGCGGCGGTGAAGAGCCGGCCGATCTCCGCATCCTGTGTGCCTACGGTCACTACGGCCTCCCTGTCACTCGTTGTTCCGGCCGTGGGGTCCCACAGCCGTGAGGCTGTTACGGGACTGCTACGGACGGGCGGAGAGCAGCAGCTCGTGCGCCTGCCGGGCGGCCCGCGCCGCCGCGGCTTCGAGGCTCGTCCGTGGTGGGCGGGGACTCCAGCCCGCGGGCGATGGCCCGGACCGCCTCCGTGAGCGTGGCGAGCCGCTGTTCCAGGGCCGCGATTCGCCTTTCGTGATCGTTGGTCATTGTTCTCGCCTTCCCGCCGGTGGGGGCGCACGCCGCGGGCCTCCCCGGGTGGTGGCGGACCCCCGGCGCCCGGCCCCGGGTGGACGAAGCTGACATGGCCGGTGTCGGACCAGCGAGCGGTGAACGGTGAGTCGCCGGCCGGGTGCGGGTGAGGCCATGATTCCCCGCTCCTTGCCTACAAGCATGCAGATCGTTACCTAATATGCTTGATCCGAATACTTTCGGTCATTACCCGCGCCCGGCCCGTCCGAACCACGGACCGGCCGGCAAACCGAGATCGATGGCGGTCGGTGACCAGAGCGTCGACGGTTCCTCGGGTTCGACAGCGGGCTGCTCGCCCGCCGGCTCGTCGACGTCACCGGCTGGCTACGCGGCCGGTCGGAGATCGCTCACCTTCCCGTCGGCTACTTCGGGGCCAGCACCGGCGCCGCCGCCGCGCTACCGGCGCCCGCCGCCGCCGCGCTGTGGGCCGCGGCCGAGCCCGGTTCCCACGTCGCCGCCGTCGTCTCCCGCAGCGGCCGGCCCGACCTGGCCGCCACGAAACTGGCGGCCGTGCGCACCCCGACCCTGCTCGTCGTCGGCGGTGACGACGAACTCGTCCTCGAGCTCAACGGGCAGGCCCGGGCCCTGCTGCGGTGCGAGAATCAGCTTGCCGTCGTCCCGGGAGCCACCCATCTGTTCGCCGAGCCCGGCGCTCTGGAGGCCGTGGCGGAGCTCGCCCGCGACTGGTTCGTCCGCCACTTGGCCCTGGTCGGACGGCGCGACGGCAGTCCGTGAACGGTCACCCATGGTGAGGAGTGGCCAGATGTCGGCGCAGACCGAGCCCGCGGCGCCCGTCGAGGTGGAAAAGATCAGGGTCGACCGGATCGTGGTGGGCATCGACGGCTCGGAGGGGTCGCTGGCGGCGCTGCGGTGGGCGGCGTCGGAGCGGGCTCTGCGCGACGTCACACTGCTGGTGGTGCTGGCCTGGCAGGTGCCCTCGATCGGTCTGGTGCCTCCGATACCTCTCGACGAGCAGCCATGGCACCAGGCGGCGCGGCAGGCGCTGGGGGAGTCGCTGGCAGACGTCTTCGGCCCCGAGCTTCCGCCCGGCGTGCACGCCGAGATCAGGCACGGGCCTGCTGCTCGGCTCCGTGAGCACGGCCTGCGTCCACCACGCGCCCTGCCCGGTACTCGTCGTCCGCCCGCCACGGAACCAGCACAACCGGAGCTGAAGGCGCAGCCGGAGCCGAACGTCGACGGTCGAGGCCGAGGGCCGACGGCGGCGTGTGGCGCGAGCCACGCATGCCGCCGCCGGCCGCGCGGACCGGCGCGAACGGCTCGAGCGGCTCGAGCGGCTCACCGGCCACGGACAGGCCGGCACCGCACGCCGTCTCGGGATGCGCCTGGTCAACTCGCACGTCAGACGGTTGACGTCCCGGTCGCCGGCGTCTCGTCGACGAGGCGCTCGACGTGGCGGAGAAGATCGCGGGAATGTCGACCCAGGCGGCCATGACGGTCAAGGAGGCGGTCAACCGCGCCTTCGAGACCTCGCTGAGCGAGGGCGTCCTGTTCGAACGGCGGACCTTTCACTCCACGTTCGCCACCGCGGACCAGAAGGAGGTATGGCCGCCTTCACCGAGAAGCGCAGGCCCGTCTTCCGGGACGAGTGATCGTCCTCCTGGAACGGGCGATCACCACGGGGCGGGGTCGACGCCGGGTTCGGCCTGCTCGTCGCTGAACGCGTCCGACGTGGCCAGGTCATCGGTGGCTGGTACTCGATGTCCTCCTGCCAGCGGGAAGTGGGCCGGCCGGTTGTCCGGGCCGAACCTCCGACTTCCGGAAACCGCCTCCTCGCAACCTTCACAGAATGCGGCCGAAAGATTGCACGGCTTCGCGTCTTCGCCTGACTGGATCCACGTTCCCAGGCCGTGCCACAGTCTCCTCATCACACGGAAACGGCCTGGACGGCGAGCGCGCGAGCCGGCGAGCCGCATATTCCGGATGCAACTCCGCGGTTTCGCCGTGCTGGCAACTCCGCGGTTTCGTCGTGCTGGCAACCCCGCGGTTTTGCCGTGCTGGCAACCGCGGCCGCGGTACACCCGGAATACGCCTACGACCGGAAAGGCATCCACGTATGACTGACCACGAGGTCCGCGTCCACCGGAGTACCGAGCGCCTCGCGCGCGAGGACCAGCTGGCGTGGAAGATCGCGACGGTCGCGGTTGATCCGGTGGAGGTGCCTGCCGACACCACCGACATGATCGCCAACAGGATCATCGACAACGCCGGGGTGGCGGCGGCCTCGCTGGGCCGCCGGCCGGTGACCGCCGCCCGCGAGCAGGCGCTG
>NZ_MOME01000088.1:0-4273 GCF_001983005.1 Protofrankia sp. BMG5.30
AGGGTCGGTGAAGATCAGAATATTAGGGGTAGAGCGGGACGGGCCGATGCCGCCTTGTCGTCGACCGCCATATCGAGCGTGGATGTCACGGCGTACCGCGACAACTCCCGGCTGGATCTCCCAGAAGATGCCAGCCGTGCCGCCAGCACCGATGATCTGCTCGATGAGACCGCGCAGCGCCGTAACGAACTGTTCACGGTGACGGTCATCCCGCAGGAGGTCGAAGGCAGGCACGGAGAGACCGAACTCGGGATCTTCCCGATCCAGCCACCGGCGTGGCTGTGGGCTGTGTGCCGGCGGCGCTGGTGAGCTGGCGCGGATCTCCCACAACGGCGAGTCCCGAAGCGCAACGACAGGATATTCCGGCGTTACCCGTCGATGACCCGCGGTACCGTCCGTCGCGAGGGCTGCGGCCAGTCCCGCACGTGCCCGCGACCATCGGCTCAACCGCACGCCTTCCGCGGCACGTTCGACTGCCCACAACAACGTCAAAGGCTGGTACGGCAACTGGGTATCCCGGCTGGAAGCCCTCTGCAGCGTCGCCAAAGCACGCAACGCATCGTCTAAATCCACTACACAAAAATACGGCGACTGTGCTGGAGCCTTGAAGGCGCTCGGACCTCGCCCTCCTGGTCTGGAGGATGATAGCTCGGCTCGTAGCGGGAGATACTGGCTGTCACCACGACGCCCCGCGGCCCCGCCAAGCCGGCGGCCTCCCGGCAGGCGTCGGTATCCCACCCGCCGGTGGGCTGTTTATGGTTGTGACTCTCGTACGGCGTTGGCGATGACTGTGGTGACCATCCGGCTGGCGGTGTTCGGGCACGTGTTCCAGCTTCCGTCCGAGGTGGCGGACACCTACGTCACGGTCTACCAGCGGGGTGGTGCCCGACGCGCCGTTCGCTCTTCCAGACGATGATGAAGCGGGCCCTGGAGGGGTAAAGCGCGTCCTACGGCGGGAAAAGTCGGTTCAGTGCGGCGAGGCCTCTGTCGGTGTAGGTTTGCCGCCCCGTCTCCAGGCCGTACGCGAAGTCCTCAAGGACGCTGCAGCGTGCGTAGAAGACAGCCCGTTCTCGCAGCGAGAACGCCTGGTCGTGGGCGTGCCGGAGTCTGTCGACGGCGGTCGTCAGCGCCACGTCGCCGAGGTCACGGCAGAGCAGACCGATGCCGTAGGCGGAGTCGGTGAGCGCGGCGTCACTCCAGTCGATCACGCCGGTGACCAAGCCTGTGGCGGGATCGACAAGGACGTGTTCGATCCCGATGTCGTTGTGCGAGAACACGAGCTCCGCCCTGTCGGCGGGCGGCGGGGTCGCCAGGAAGATCTCGATCGATCGCCGGTGATGCGCCGGGACGGCGTTGGCGACCGCCGCGTAGAGCGCGGCCGCGTCCTCCCGCCATCCGCTGGTCGGCTGGTCGTCCGGCTCGACCAGGCCGGCGACCCGTTCCGGTGGGACGGCGTGCAGCGAAGCCAGCAGATCCCCGAGCGACGCGGCGATGGCCGCCGCCCGCGCCGCGTCCGCAGGCAGCCCAAGATCGGCCAGCGGCACGCCCGGGAGTTTCGGATAGGCGAGGCAGCCCAGGTCAGGAGCGACGACCGTCGGCGCCGGAACAGACACCGGACAGACGTCCGCGACGACGGCGAGCAGGGCGACCTCACGGACGATCCGCGCGGCACGGTCCGTCGGATCGGACTCCTTGCTGAAGCGGACGACCAGTTCGTCGTTGACCAGGTAGGCCGTGTTGTCGAGTCCCTCGCCCAGGAGCTCGACCGAGTGGACCCGCAGACCGGGCAGATGTGCCGTGACAACATCCACGACAGTCGACAAACTGGCGGTAGCGGTAGCGGCCTGCGCCTTCCCCGCGCTGGGAGCGCCGGCACACACGACACCAGCCGCGCTTCCCACCCGCCCGTCAGGGTCGGCGGTGTCACCGTGCGCGCTCACGACCGCATAGTATTCGATCTTCGGCCGTTGACCGCTGGCGAACAGCTCCCTGGCTGCCCGGTATCGCCCGGAGCCGCTTTACCCGCACCGTTTCCTCGGATGTGGCCGGGGACCGTACGCGTGTGACCTGCGGATCGCCAGTGACCGTACCCAGTTCGGAACCTTCGAGGTCCGCCGGGGCGTGCATCCCGCCGACGGTGGGATCGTCCGCCTCGTCAACAGCTGCGGAGTCGGATTCGCCCTAGAGCTCCTGCTCACCGGGAACCCGGTCACCGCGCAGCGCGCCTACACCGCCAACATGGTCAATGCTGTCGTCCCCCACGACGAACTCCTCGACGAGGTGCAGAAGGTCGTCGACAGCATTCTGCGCTGCGACCAGGCAGCCATCGAATCCGCCAAGGAGACCGTGCTGGAAATCATCGGCCGGCCGCTTCACGACCAGCTCCGGGTGGAGGCGATGTGGGGATATGCGCTGTGCGGCGGCAACCCCACCGTCATGAAGCGGTCCCAGGAGTTCTTCGACCGGGTGGACCGCGGCCGTGCCGACAGCACTCCGACRCCTCTCTGAGACCAGTCATCGCGAGGTTCCTGTGAGCGCCACAACAGGCGGCCCCGACGCGGCGCCACTCCCGTCCGATCGGCCGGTGCCGTTCGTGATGGGCATTCCCGAGCAGCTGTTCCGCGTGGAGCCGTTTCAGTTCCGCCCGGGCGGCCTCGTGACGAGCGCCATGTGTCTCGGGCCCTGGCTGTCGACGAACGGCCCGGACCAGGGCCCCGGGCTCGCCATGACACCAGCCGGCGCGCTCGGTGTCCTGATCGACGATGTGCTCGGTTACGCCATCGGCGCGGTGGCCGGGACGTGGTCGATCAGTACCGAGATCACGCTCGACATCGTCCGAGATCTTCCCCTGGACGGGACGATGGTCCACGCCGAGGGCCGCGTCGTCCACGCGGACGAGGTCGGCGCCCTGGCCCGGGGCCGCGTCCGCACCGAGTCGGGCGACGTCGTCGCATACTGCCAGGAGCGAGGCCGCTGGATCGACCGATCGCCCCCGGAGGACGTGATCGCCAACGGGGTCGTCACGACCGACGAGCCGCTGGACGTCGGCACCCTCGCGGGCCTTTTCGGCCACGCCGTGACCGTGCGGCCCCCGCACATGGATGTGACGGCGCTCCCGCGGCTGGCCAACCCGCTCGGCAACCTGCATGGCGGCGTGACCCTCTGCCTCACCGACTGGCTCGCGGCGCTCACCCTGCCGCGCCCGGCGCGCACGGTCTCCATCCACGTCCACTACGTCCGCAACATCCCGCCGCTGACGAACGTCCAACTGACCGCGAACATCGAGCATCCAGGACAATCTCTCGGCACCATCCGCGTCGTCGCCACGAACGGGACCGGCAAGCCCTGCACGATCGGCACCGTGGTGCGTCATTAGTGCGTGGTCGCTCCCAGCTCGATGGCGAGGACTCCGCCGATCATCAGCACGATGCCGCCCACCTGCACCAGGGACAGTTTGTCACCGAGAAAAACGGCTCCGATGAACGCTACCAGCGCGATACCGCTGGCGGCCCAGACCCCGTAGGCCACCCCGATACTCATTCCCATCTTGAGTATCTGTGACAGCAGGCCGAAAGCCACGATGTATCCCACTACCGCGACGATCGAGGGAAGCGGCTTGGTGAATCCTTCCGACAGCCGCAGGTTCACCGTCGCGGTCACCTCGGACAGAATCGCCAGGGCCAACAACAGAGCAGGCAAGATCGTGACCTTTCGCGCGACGCTACCGGTATCGACGTATCAGTGGTCAGTAGTTTGGGACGCATCGTCAGAACCCGACGTACTCCGCCGGCCGGGGCAGGTGGGCAGGTGGGACGTTGACGTATCCACCCACTTTCCCTGATCAAGGCGCTGGCGAACGCCGCGGGCCCGTCCGGCCTGTGCCGGCTCCGGGTGTGCGCACTCCCGCTACGGGGCCACTTCGAGATGCCCCATTGTTGTCCGTCCATCGGGCGTGTATGGCCGCCGGTGGAGTTGTCGGCCCACGAAACCCGGCCGGCTGCCRCCCGGCTTTTCGCCAGCTCGCCAACCGGGGGCTTTCCGGTCAACGGGTTCACCGATCCGACGGCTGACCGATGGCGGCAGGTAACGCGTGATCCGTGTGCTCGTTCTCTCCTGTCGATTTGCTGTGCTGTGCGTGCCGTCGGCGAAGGTCGCCGCCATTACGCTGGAGGATACGTGGACCAATGCCGCTAAGATAAGATCCGCCCGGTGATCATTATCGTTGGAGCGAAACGCACGCCTCCGTCGGATGACTTCTTGGTCGGGAAGTTGT
>NZ_MOME01000089.1:0-3794 GCF_001983005.1 Protofrankia sp. BMG5.30
CACCACCCGCCGCCTACGACACGCTGACCCTCCGCCCGGTAGTCCGGTCAACAGTTCTGATCGGCACCCGACACCTCGCCATCCACGGCGGACCCGTGGAGGTCGTCCGCGCCGCGCGGCGGCTGCTCATCTTCTCGAGCACGGTGACGCTCGCGTTGAACGTCGCCGAACCGCTGATCGCCGGCCAATACGGCAAGGCCGCCTTCGACGCCGTCGGACCACTCCTCCTGATCGGATGGGCAGAAGCCGGGCCGGACCTCCTTCAGGGCCTTCAGGGCCTGCAGGGCACGACCGTCGACCGCGACGCCGCCGTGCCGACGGCTGATCGGCCAGCTGGGCCGGTCGTCGAGGCGGACGTGTTGGCGTCCGCGCCGGTTCACCGGGCGGAATCCGGTAGCGGTCCCGTGGAGGTGGTGCGTGCGGCGCGGCGGCTGCTCATCTTCTCCAGCACGGTCACGCTGGCCTTGAACATCGCCGAGCCCCTGATCGCCGGCCACTACGGCAAAGGCGCCTTCGACGCCGTCGGACCATTGCTCCTGATCGGATGGGCGGAGGTCGCGCCGGGTCTGCTGCATGCCATGCACGTCACGGCGTCCAGCCGGGATGTGGCCGGACCGCGGGCAGGCGGCCCGCCTGCGCCCGGTGGCCGAGCGTCAACCACCCGCCCCCGAGCCGGGGACTACCGTTACGGGCCGGCTGTCGCGCGAGGTCGCGCGCCAGGCGCGTAGGCAGGACCTGCTGCACCGGGCCCGCGCCGAGGACGTGCTGCACTGGCAGTAGCACCAACGCCCGATCTCCGCGGAAACCCTGCGCAAGCGGCTGGAGGTCGGCGCCGGCACCGCCCGCGGCCTGGTCACCCAGCTCCGCACCGACACCCACACCGCACTCGACGAACACGCCGACCCAGCCGCACCGTAGGGGCGCGAGGCTGGCTCAGTCCAGGTCGACCACTCGCCGTCTGCCACCTCGGTGTGCGGCAGGCGGGCCGACAGATCACATGGTGGTCGGCCGCCGGGCGGCCGGCGGGCTGTCATCCTGACCGACAAACGACGGCGGAGGTCAGTCGTCTGGGTGGGTCGCGGAGGACGCCAGGTGGCGGAAGATCTCGAGGACGTCGAGCCTGGAAACACGGCTGATCAGGCACACCGCGACGGTGCCGTTCCCGCTGGGCGGCCTGTGAAGATCCGTCGGTATCCGGCGGGTCGGCCGGTGGTCACCGAGATCGAGACCGTGCCGATGACCGCGGCGCAGCGGCAGGAAGCGGTCTCCGTATTGGCGACGCTGATCGCCCAGTGGGAACAGGCCGGCAGCCCCACCAGCCAACGCAACCAGACAGACTGAACCGCTTTCTAGCGGGCGGTGCGGGTGAGGACCGCGATGGCCGGCGAGGCCGGCAGCGAGGCGGTCTTCCTCGTCAAGATCCATGCCGTCTGGTATGCCCCAGCGGCTTGCACGGTCCCGGGCGGGGTCGGGTCGGGCGGGAGGGCAGGTCGGGATCGCGAGACAGATCTCCCAGCGTCGCCAGCGGCTGCTCCGGGCCGAACGCCAAAGGCGGCAGAAGAGGCTCGCCACCCGGCTCCGGCGAGGACTCGCACGGCAGGCGCAACGATGGTGCTGATCATGGCCAGCCGGCACGCCTCTCGATTGATCGCCGTCACGACCGGGCCTCGGATCGTAGGGCCGGAGCCACCGATCGCGCGGCAGCCCCACTGCTGTTCGCGATTGCTCGGTACGCGCCGCGGGTGCCAAGGTGGGCATCGGTCGAGGCGAGAGCGGCTGGCTGGTTGTCGCACCTACCCGGTACGGTCGCCGCCATGAACGACGCTCTCGCCCATGAACGCCTTGTTGGAGTCCTGGGACTCATTGACCGTTGGGGTGAGCTGTACGACCGGCGTTGGGGCAGGCGAGACCGCTACGTAGAGGACGCCGGTCTCGCGCCGCAGGTCGATTCGCTCCTCGATGAGGTCCGAGCCCGGACGAAGCTGGCCCACGACGTGGTCGTCGCTATGGGTGAAGAGGCCCTCGCGGAGAAGGTTGTCGAGCATGAAGAAGGGCTATACGGAGGTCATCCGTTCACCCAGGCTCGAGTGGCGCTTGTCGAGGCGATCGCCATCCTGGCTCAGCGAGCGGAACTGGCCGAGATCGTCGGCCCAGTCGGGCCGCGGCTCTCAGCATCGGAGCTGCATCCGACGATCTGGGGCGCCGCCGCCCAGCTCTGGGATGACGGTCACCTCCGTGCCGCAGTGCAGACCGCGGCGACGGCGTTCGAGGGGCTGCTCCAGCACAAAGCCGGCCCTCATGTGTCAGGCGAGAATCTAGCCAGCCTCTTCTCCGGCAAGGATCCGACGGTCGGATCGCCTCGTCTTCGGATTCGTGATGTAGATCCCGCGTCCAACACATGGAAGTCCGCCCATGAGGGCGCCGCGGCGCTGGTACGTGGCGCCTTCTTGGGTGTGCGCAATCTGGTGTCACATCCTGGGTGGCCCGATCCGAATGCTCGTCAGGCCCTGGAGATGCTGGCCGTGTTGAGCTATATAGCCCGCCTTGTCGATCAATCGGACACATTGCAGATACCATGACTTTATCCCCTTTTTCCGACATCGCAGCGATGCGTCTCGCCCGTGATGGAACAATATCCGTCGCGTTCACGAACGGGCGGTGCGCGACGGCGACGCTTGGGCGAGAAGTGTTTGAATCCAGCAGCACTATTGCCTCGTCCACCTATCTTCCGCAGTCATCTAGGATGCACCTTCAAACTACGCGCGGAGACGGCATTCTCGTCGATCTCCCGCTACCCACCGATCTCGCACCCACACAAGGCCGACCAACGATCTACTTTGATCAAAATCATTGGAGTACTCTCACCAAGGCGATTTACCAGCCGGACCGGGTTGACGACGAACGGGAGCGTCTAGCAGCGGAGCGGATCATCAATCTTGCGATTAATCGCCGAATTGTGTTGCCAATGTCATCGGCGCACATTTCTGAAACGTGTAAGCAGGTCGATGTCGAACAGCGCTATCGACGCGCGCTTACCATCGTCCGGCTGTCAGCAGGCTGGCAACTGCGCGACCCGTTGGAGCTTCGGCGGCTTGAGATACGGCAAGCACTGACGATGCGCTACCGTGATCGCCGCCTTATCCTTCCCGCCGTGGTAACTCTCGAGCCCAACGCCATCCAGTCTGGCCGAATCGAGACCGTCCCACCCGCCGATGCCAACTTGCCGCTCCAAGCCCAATGGGCCATCCGTACCATGGCGCACATCGGCGGGATCGTCGATGTGATGCTTGACGCGAGACACGTGCCGATGATTTCTGCCGACGGGTGGGCAGCCGGTTTCCAGCGCTTCGCATCTTTCCTGCGAGACAACCCAACCGCAAGGGAGATGAAGCGACGGCGGACGCACGCAAAGTTCATCGCCGATATTATGCCGGAGCTGATGGAAGAAGCCGCCCGAGCCGGCGTCACACCCGACGAGATGACCGACTGGACGCTTAACCACAGCGAGGAAGACCTGAGGTCCATGGCTGCCCTCGGCTTGTTTCGCGAGATCCTCCACGAAAAGCTCTCCGACGGCAATCTCCGCTGGGAAGGAAATGATCTGGTCGACATGATGTATCTCACCGCCGCCGCCGGCTACTGCGATCACGTCGTCGGCGAGCGCGTGCACACATCGCACATCGCGAACGGACTCCGACGGCTAGTGCTGTGGCCGGGTTGGTTCACCGTGTTGTGGGTCGTGCTGGCGGGGCAGGCTGGTGAGACGGTGTCCGATCCAGCTGTGTGGGGGTGTG
>NZ_MOME01000090.1:0-2500 GCF_001983005.1 Protofrankia sp. BMG5.30
CACGAACCAGGTTCAGCATGGACGCATCAGCGCCGGTACGGGAATATCAACCCGTTATCCATCGACTACGCCTGTCGGCCTCGCCTTAGGTCCCGACTCACCCTGGGCGGATTAGCCTGCCCCAGGAACCCWTAGTCATCCGGCGGACGGGATTCTCACCCGTCATTCGCTACTCATGCCTGCATTCTCACTCGTGTAGCATCCACGGCTGGGTCACCCCGCCGCTTCACACGCCACACGACGCTCCCCTACCCATACACACACGTGTGTATGCCGCAGCTTCGGCGGTGCGCTTGAGCCCCGCTACATTGTCGGCGCAGAACCACTTGACCAGTGAGCTATTACGCACTCTTTCAAGGGTGGCTGCTTCTAAGCCAACCTCCTGGTTGTCTCCGCGACTCCACATCCTTTCCCACTTAGCGCACGCTTAGGGGCCTTAGCTGGCGATCTGGGCTGTTTCCCTCTCGACTACGAAGCTTATCCCCCGCAGTCTCACTGCCACGCTTCACTTACCGGCATTCGGAGTTTGGCTGACTTCAGTAAGCTTGTAGGCCCCCTAGGCCATCCAGTGCTCTACCTCCGGCAAGAAACACGTGACGCTGCACCTAAATGCATTTCGGGGAGAACCAGCTATCACCGAGTTTGATTGGCCTTTCACCCCTATCCACAGCTCATCCCCCAGGTTTTCAACCCTGGTGGGTTCGGTCCTCCACACGGTCTTACCCGCGCTTCAACCTGGCCATGGATAGATCACTCGGCTTCGGGTCTTGGACATGCGACTCAAACGCCCTGTTCGGACTCGCTTTCGCTACGGCTCCCCCACAAAGGTTAACCTCGCCACACATCGCAAACTCGCAGGCTCATTCTTCAAAAGGCACGCGGTCACAGGGGCAAGCCCCCGCTCCCACGGATTGTAAGCACACGGTTTCAGGTACTATTTCACTCCCCTCCCGGGGTACTTTTCACCTTTCCCTCACGGTACTCGTCCGCTATCGGTCACCAGGGAGTATTTAGGCTTAGCGGGTGGTCCCGCCAGATTCACACGGAATTTCACGGGCTCCGTGCTACTTGGGATAACGCTCAGGAGACGCCATGCTTTCGCCTACGGGACTCTTACCCTCTACGGCAGTCCATTCGCATGACCTTCGACTAACACGACGCTTTCTCACTCCTCGACAGATCGGCAGATCCGCCCGAACGCTCCCACAACCCCGACCACGCAACGCCTGCCGGCTCTCACACGCCATCGGTTTAGCCTCATCCGCTTTCGCTCGCCACTACTCACGGAATCACGGTTGTTTTCTCTTCCTGCGGGTAATGAGATGTTTCACTTCCCCGCGTTCCCTCCACGCGCCCTATGTGTTCAGGCGCGGGTGACAGGATTTCAAGCCCTGCCGGGTTTCCCCATTCGGAAATCCTCGGATCACAGCTCGGTTGACAGCTCCCCGAGGCATATCGCAGCCTCCCACGTCCTTCATCGGCTCCTGGTGCCAAGGCATCCACCGTGTGCCCTTACTAACTTGGCCACAAAGATGCTCGCGTCCACTGTGTAGTTCTCAAGATACAGACGGCCCCACCCACCCCCACCGCGGCCCACCACCACACCGGATGGCAGTCCCACGACAGCAGATGGTCCGCACTCACGACCGCACCCCCCCAGCAGCCCACACACAGCCACCAGAAGGGCACCCCGATCGCCAAGGAAGCACACTCACTCCCTCAGGACCCAACAGCGTGCCACGTAGACCCCTCCCACCCCCACCAGACCCGTTCCACCCCCACCCCCACACGGAGGACAAGGCGTACTAGACATCCAGCAGCAGCCAGAAAAGATCCAACCAGTCAGCGTTCCACGCCATCGAGCACCAGGCCGGCCTGAACATCCGGCACTGGCCCCTGAACACACAACCCTCACAGGTCATGCGCCAGAACGCTCCTTAGAAAGGAGGTGATCCAGCCGCACCTTCCGGTACGGCTACCTTGTTACGACTTCGTCCCAATCGCCGGTCCCACCTTCGACGGCTCCCCCCACAAGGGTTGGGCCACCGGCTTCGGGTGTTACCGACTTTCGTGACGTGACGGGCGRTGTGTACAAGGCCCGGGAACGTATTCACCGCAGCATTGCTGATCTGCGATTACTAGCGACTCCGACTTCACGGGGTCGAGTTGCAGACCCCGATCCGAACTGAGACCGGCTTTTTGGGATTCGCTCCACCTCACGGCATCGCAGCCCTTTGTACCGGCCATTGTAGCATGTGTGCAGCCCAAGACGTAAGGGGCATGATGACTTGACGTCATCCCCACCTTCCTCCGAGTTGACCCCGRCAGTCTCCTATGAGTCCCCGACATTACTCGCTGGCAACATAGAACGAGGGTTGCGCTCGTTGCGGGACTTAACCCAACATCTCACGACACGAGCTGACGACAGCCATGCACCACCTGTGCAGAGCCCTTACGGACCCCGTATCTCTACGAGATTTCCCTGCATGTCAAGCCTTGG